>DASREJ010000307.1:0-67257 GCA_035652115.1 Bryobacteraceae bacterium | reverse complement strand
TCACCGGCAATTCATGAAACAACACGATAGCGCGACTGACGGATTCCTATCGACGGGTCGCCACGCCAATGCGCAGAAACATACTCCAATCGGCCGAGCCTAATCCTGATATGCTTGCGGACGAAGTGTAAGGCTCGCGCCCCAGTTAAATAGCCATCTCTGTGACTTTCCGGCTCCTCGGGATTTCTTACCCGCAAAACAATTTCAGTCCATGCGTGCATCGGAAATTTTCCGCCGCGCAACTTATTCAAGTCGCGCTGCAAACCCTTATGTGGCTGATGCTGCACGTGAGAAATAACCCGGGGCGAATTAATTAAGGCGAGCGCGGAAAACAGCCAACACACCCCCTGTAAAAGGTGCCCTTCTCCTTCTCCCCATGTATGCAGACGGCCATTTTGCAAATCTATCCTGCCCATCTGATATGTCGTCCATTTATGAGTCGTATCCTCAGGATGCGGTGCCTCAATAGCATACTCATTTGCCCAACCATCCCCCCGATCCACCAGATAGGTGGCGTTGCCGCCGTTATACTTTCGGCCCTTGGTATCGCACTCAATCCACGTCCTTGGGGCCGGAAGAAATATCAACTTACCTAAAGCGGCAGTTTGTTTTTCTCCTTCCGTCTGGTAATCATCATCGCCCTCAAAGCTTAGTGTTAGCTCCCTAATTATGGAATCAACATTTGTTACATCGAAGCAATGAAAATCCTCCAAAAGTCCCCGTTCTACGAGGTTTTCTCTGTCGTCCAATGGCTCTCGCCTCTTAGGCGGAAGAGTAAACCGCTTCATGAAACGATGTGCCAACGGCGTCATATACTCACCACTATACGGCCTCTATCTCACTTACCGGCAATTCCCATTCCCGCACTGCACCAAAAAACTGGGCCTCCACTACGATTTTAGTCTTCGAGGCAATGCGCTTGATTTTGCCGTCCAACTCTACCCTTCTGATTCGCACTTTTTGGCCTTCCTTGAACGGGATTCCTTCTGCGGCTGCAATGGCCGAGGCATTCAACGCGGCCTCGATTTCCTTGATGCGCTCAATGCCTTGCCTACCGTCTTCAGGCAATTCTACCAAGTTCTCGCCGTTTCGCATAATTCGCCGCGCTCCTGGCGCGCTCTCGATTAAGTCGCAATTTATGGTCTGCAATATCGGTATCGGGATAAACAGATAACCCGGGATAACGCTCCGCCAGCGCACTTCCGTCCGATGACGGTTTAACTTTACGAAGCCTTTATAGCGGGGCCAGTACGGCTCGTATTGCCTTCTACGTAGCCAAATACAAATCCGGCGCTCTCTACCGCTCTCCACCAAAAGAGCGTACCAGCGGCGCGGTAAATCGGTTCCAGGCAATAATTCCGCGCTCTCCTCGACCTGATAGCGCAAGACGGCCTCAAGCAGTAATGGTTTTTGTGTCAATGCTAGTGCCCCGTGCATTATTCCCCCTTAACTTTGCGAACCGCTCCGCAGCCCGCATTCATCAATGAATTTACGGCGATCGAAGTTCTTTTCACGCTCCAAAAAATCAGCAATGGTTTCCGCTATTTCCTCCAAATTGTACAACCACGCAGCCCGTCCTACATCGTCAGCTTGAGATGCAAGATAAATCGCGCGAGCGATAGAACTCATGCCTTCCCCCTCTTTCGTAGGATCCGCGACACCACAACTAACGCTTCCCGGTCGTCCGCTTGCCTGAATTGTCCGCATGATTCACGATCCATGCGATAACGAATGCCACTTACCTGGCTTTGGTGACTCGCAGTAGAACAGCAGATGTGAAATCCAGATGCCTCCATCGCCCCACTTCCAATCCGCTTCATCGGCGGTTTCACTGATAGCCACACAGCGTTCGTAATGCTTGTTTCCGATCGGAACAAAAGCCTTCGCGCGACGACCAGGTGAGCGGTCTACGAATCGCGTCAGCCGTTGCATCTTCGGCATGGCTGCATAGCGGCGCTGGGTCGCTAGCCTGTTCCGCTCCGCATCGCATGCGTCCACCACTTCAGCGATCGTCGGCGGCCACTTGGTGCGCCGCTGCAAGCCCTTTCGCGGGTCCGTCACAGCGATAATCACATCGTCCTCGTAGCCTTCCAGAACCACGCCAAGCTGCACAACGAACCCCTCTGGATCAGCAAAATCATCCTTTCGGTAGGCTGAGAAAAGGATTTTCACTTGGCGCTTGATCAGCGTCGCCTTCAGGGAGTTTGTCGATCGCGTCGAGGATAGAGCGTCCATTGCCGTTAACTCGTTGTGTGGGTTGCATTTGCAGCGGCGAACGGCACCAATTGCGCCACGCCGCATTCCAATCGGCGTAGGTTTTTTTATGCGCCTTCGCGTAGTCGAAAAACCGTTGAATTTCTTGGTTTATTCGCGATTCCGGCCAACCCATTGAGCGCGGCAATTCACGATCAGGGTTGAAAATGGCCGGCAATTGCGTTTTTGGTTTTCGCCGCCCACTAGCTTGCTCCTCTTGAGTTTCCTCTAGGTCCAAAGAGGTAGCCGAGGAAGAGCTAGAAACTATATTCCATTGGGCTTTATCCTCCCCGTTATCGGGTGGCTTAAGAGGGGGGTTAACCCCCCCGTTATGGGCAGACTTTAATTTGGGATTACCGCCCCCTTTACCGTTCTCGCGATCCTGTTGCTCTCTGAGGTTATCCCGCACCATTCGACGCGAATAAATAATACCGTCCTCCGTTCGGCTGAACACTCCATGCTTTTCAAGCTCGCTCATAGCTTTCTTCACTTCGGCTACAGGACGAGCGAGTTGCAGCGCGAGTTCATCTATCGGCATGTCGCCGCCCTCAAAGACCAGATGACCGTATGGCTCGGCTTCGTGCATGTATGTCATTAGGTCGATCCAAAGCCCGCGCGCGGACAAGGAACACCGGCGTAACTGTTTGTCTCGCCAGTCGGCGACATAGAACTTGAGCCAGGGTCGAATCAAAAAGCCGCTCCCTTCGCGGAGTTGCACGGCGAACAAAGTGGCTGAAGGTTATAGATACAGTCACATCCACCACGGGAAACTGGGTGGATATGGTCTTTGACCAAGGGTAAATCTGTGCGACCGCATTCAACGCATTTGGCTATCTTATCTCTCAAGGCGATCCATTCTTGCTTAGTGTGAGTTCCGCGCGCTCGCGCTTGAGCCATTCGGAATTTACGCCAATCACTTGGCGTGCAATTCCAAGGTTGTACTTTCCCATCGTAGCCATAGGCCCTGACAGGAAATTCTTCGCTCAACGGCCAGGGAGGCGTCCAAGGACGGTTCATGCTTTAAGGACTCTCTCCAGTTCGATAAGCTCGCGATCAAGCGCTTCATCGGTTTTCCGAAGCGCAGCAATTTTTCTAAATGCGTGAAGGCAGGTGGTATGGTCCCGCCCTCCTAAGCCCCTGCCCATTTGCGGAAAGCTCATCGGCGTTAGAGTGCGCGCGAGATAGAACGCCACATGCCGAGGCCGTAGACATTCAAAAGTCCGACGCACACTCACCAGGTCGTGATATGTCACATCATAAAATCTACAAACCGCATCAGCGATTTGCTTGAGCGTCGGATATGGCCGCTCCGGCTCTTTCCTAAGTTCTGCTATTTCAGCAGAAAGTGCCGCAATGACGCCTTGGCTCAATTCCAGCTTCCTTTTCGTAATAGCCAATTCCTCTTCCAGCGATGCGGGCATCACTCCACCACCCAATCAATCTCCGGCACCAGATTGTCACACAACGGCCGGATGTCCTTCATTGTCGGCTTGCAGACACACTCATCACTCACCTGGCACCACGTGTAGGCTATCTCCTCCCAGCTCTTGGCTTGATGCTGGAGATAGGTGATTTCAGTCTGTGCTCGCTTTAAGCGGATGTGCTCAAAGAGGAATAGTGTTGTTTGCCCAATTAAAGCCAGAGCAATGAGCGTGAGTGCGAAGGTCACCTGAATCCCCACGGCACATACGAATCATGCCGATACGCGGTCCTGGTATGATTCAAACAGTACGGCCGACCGCTGGTCATGTCGGCGGTCGGACAACCGCAAAAGAAAAAGTCGGGTTGCCCCGGCTCGCCATAGGGAAACCGGCAGCTACAGTTCTCCAACTCCATCAGCGTCTTGCGTTGGGAAACTGGAATGTCAGCGGGGGAAAGATTTTCCTCGACCGGCAGGAAAACAGAATCGATTATTCGGTGAGAATACGCACCCCACCGGATCAACCGTTGCACCTTTTCAGGCTGCGCTCTCTTGACTCTGACTTTCTTCGGTCGTGCTTCCAGCTTTTTTATCTTTTCGGATACACGCTCCGGCCGGATGCCTAATGCCAAAGCAATTTCTGTAACTGATTTTCCTTCGGCTTTAAGTTCTTTGAGAAGTTTAACCCGATCCGGGAACCAAATGCTCTTGACGACATTAGCTAGTCGTATGCCTCGCCTATTACATTGGCCGATGATAGCGTTCCTCGAGACGCCCATTTCCCGGCCGATTTCGCTGGCAGACAATCCCTGCTCAGCAAAAATCTTTAGCTGATTGATCCTCTCATCGGACCAGGTGACACGTAAGTCTCTTGGCTCGTAGGCGAGCGCCATAGCCCCTCTCTGTCCGGCCCCTCAGCCGGGGTTAATTAACTCAGGCCGTTTTAACTGCTAGAATTATCCATCGACTTCACACAGGTTTCTGAACGCAAACTCAAAACTCGTCAGTTCAAGGTCTAGTAGGCTGTCCTTTGTTCGGAGTTGTTCGATTATTCGAATACCGCGCAGAACGGTCGTGCTCCTTCGATCAAACCTTCGCGCGATAGCCGGATAGGTAAGTCCCGTTAGTTCCTTAGCCAGATACATCGCTATTCTTCGCGCCCGCACGATTTTCTTGTGGCGCTCTTTGGATTCGATGTCGGCTAGAGGAATCCAATAATATGCCGCTACCGCCCGCTTTATTTGTTTGATGGACAATGGAGCGACACAATTGACGGCAATCTGCGGCGGGATGCCCAAGAGCTTGTGCCATTCGATGTGCGTGGTGTGGAGGCTCATTGCGGCCTCACAAAAGGATGGGCCAGCACTTGGGGAATGCTGGCCCGCTGCCGCCTGCTGTTTTCGAGGGGCTGGCGACAGGTCAGGATAGAATTGAGTGCAGCACGGCCAATGTAATCGGCATATGCTGGCGGTATTGCTTGCGACAACTCCATGCCGCTCATCCAATCAATGTCCATCGCTTGCCGCCGCTCTTCAGTCGAATAATCCTGGGTATTGGTTTTCCGCCGGCGATCACGCCCGTGGCCTCCATAAACGCCAATAACACGCGCTCGTTGACCATGGCGGCAGAAACGGATCGGTATTAGAAAGTTTGCTTCAATGTGGCGATGTCGCCAGATCTCGGCGTCGTCTGTGCCGAGGTCAAATTGCGTTCCGCAAAGCATGATGGAAGATCGCAACGGTGCCCCGACCACATTTTCTATTGCGAACAGCTTGCCGCTCGTCTCCAGAAGATCTCTGGTCGGCGGAATCAAATCAGGGTGCTTCTTGGCATTCCATGCGGATTTGAGATCTGAATGCGCCTGGCACGGCGGACTCGCCCAAATGAAATCGAACTCATCCAGGTTAAGCGGCGGCCGTAGAGCGTCGGCTTGTATGAAAGCATCGCCGCAATATCGTCGCTGCGGCTTGATATCGATCCCGGTAACGTGGAAGCCCGCACGCTGCAGACCTTTGGTCGCGCCACCCGCACCGCAAAAAAGATCGAGGGCGCGGGGTTTCATGCGATGCCCTCGCAATAGGATCGGCGGAGCGGTAGGCCGCGAGTGGCCTGCTCCTGTCGGGAGTGGAAGCCCCGCCCCGCCGAACTGTTATTTCCAGAGAGTGGATAGAATATTCCTGGCCTGACAGACCAACAGCCACCACCGTACATCGCTGTTGCGCATGATGTACTCGAGGACACGCGGCCCGTCGTCAGTGCGAAGCAATAATGCGAGAACTCTAGCCGGTGGCTCGCTTTCGGCAGCAGCCCAAGCCCGGCAGGTTCGTTCGCTGTATCCGGTGTGATTGTGAATGTGGGCTGGGACTTTGAATTGCCACAGCTCTCGCGCCATGACTGCAAACCATTCGGCCTGCGGCAGGATCTTGCCACGATCGGGTAAAGCCGAACTGTTGCGGCATGATTCCGCCGCGGATTTGGTTGCAGCAACATCAACCTTGCCTAAAGGTTCAGACATGGAAAACGCCCACCCAGCACACTTACAAAACAAGAAGCCCTTAGTACCGACCACTCAGTCGGCAAACTCACGCACTCACAAACTCCCGCTTAGCCTTTTCAGCGCGGGCAATAATCAATGCTGTCTCTATAGGTTCGGCTTGACGGCCGATTTTCAGCGCCGCGTCGAGAATGATGGTCGCTGTCGTCCAGACCTTTCGGGCGTCGGCGGCGTCGGCGGCGTCGGCGGCGTCGGCGGCGGCGTAGGCGGCGGCGTAGGCGGCGGCGTAGGCGGCGGCGGCGGCGTCGGCGGCGGCGGCTCGCAAAGCATCGCACGCCTTATTCGCCGCAGCATGCGCTTCAACTCGCGTCTCGACGCGGTCGCAAATCAGCGCATAGTCTTCAAGTCGATGGAGCCGAAGAACAATCGGCAAAATATCGCGAACGGTGTGAACAGCAATCAAATCGGCGCGTTGACGTTCAATTGCTTCTGTGTCCGCCGTTCCTGCCAGGCGCACGACAAACGGGGTGAGCAATTCTTGACGCAGTTCATCAGACATGCGGTCGTTAAGAGCAAGCGCGTAAGCGGAAATCGGCCGAGAAAAGCATTTTGGCAAATCATCAATTTTTCGGACTTCACGATACTTGAAACCTGCCACGACCAGCGCAGCTTCATTGATGCACGTCCCGCCATCAGGACCAGGAAATTTGTGCGAACCTTTTAACAAGCGCCATTTCAGAAGATCATGCAGTTCCATTACTCCCCCCAAATGTCCGGCGTGTTTCTCCACAACATCAACGCAACAAACAACATGCTCGGCGTCAGCGCGACCTCAATCCAAAAGAGGATCGCTTGCGCCGTGGTCATATCGTTTCCAATCCGACATTTTGGAAACGGAGAAAAAAACGAGCTGTCACAGCGGTCATGACGCGGCTCGCTGTTCTTCGGAGAGAGGAAGGAAGTCTTCGGCTTTCAAATCGATTTTGTGAGTACGTGCGTATTCGAGCAGCGCAACATGATGCCGCTGCGGAATAAGTCCATCAGTACCGCCCCTGCCCCGGGCATACTGCCAACTATAGGGAGCCGTTAAACCAGCACCGGTGATCTCTGAAACCTTGGCCTCCCCGCCAAGCTTTTGAACAATCTCGGAAGCCGGATTAAGCCGTTCTTGCCGCTGTTTCATGCAGCGGTAATTTCGGATTTTCCGAAACGATTGTCAAGCCAAATTTCGGATATTCGTAATTGCCGTCTTTCTGAAAAACAGAAAGAATTGGCAATGGACATTGAAGCGATTGCGGAAGCGTTTAGAAAAACCGGCAAGAAGAAAAGCGACCTCGCCAAAGTTCTTGGGATCAGCCCATCAGGCGTAACAGACATTCTTGACGGAACGCGAAAGATAAAGCTCCACGAGGCCCCTAAGATTGCCGCCTTCTTCGGGTGGGGAACCGTCCAGATCGTCGGAATTGTCAGGGCCGGGGGGGAGGCCGTTTATCCCCAAGAGGCCAATCTGGGGCTCGTAAAGGCGATTGACGGCACAGGACCCAATACCGTGGCAGTCGAAATCCAAGGCACAAGTATGGGAACCGAGCTAGACGGGATGATCGTATACTACAACGATGTGCGACATCCGCCTACCGACGATCTCCACCGCCAACTATGCGTTATTGGCCTTTCTGACGAAAGAATTGTCCTCAAAAAGCTCGTCCCGACGCGGCGCAAAAAGTTTTTCAATCTCCTATCGACCTCTTCCGATCCGCTTTTGGACAAGGAGGTAGAGTGGGCGGCTAAAATTGTCGGGATTTTACCGTCCAGCTTAGTCAAAATCGATTAGACGTATGCTCAAATATATTTCAGCAATTTGCCTGTGTTTACAATGGCCTATTCAGCCGGCCTTGGCAGACACTACCGGGAATCGCCTGTTTTCCGATTGTGACACTCAGGATCATGATTATTCGGCAACGTGGGGGCTTTGCTATGGATACATAGAGGGCGTTTTTGATGCATTGGAAGACGTAATGCCAATGTGCGGCTATGCCGGAGTAACAGCGCGGCAACTGCACGATATCGTCTATCAATATCTCGAGAGCCACCCAGCGGAACGGCAATTAGACGCCCATTACCTCGTCGCTCGAGCCTTTAAGCAGGCATTTCCATGCAAATAGTGCGCTCATGGTCGCCAGATTAGGTAACGTTCTCTATTGGTTAGGTTGCGCAGCCGCAACCGCAACTTTTGCCATCGGTGTGGGAATATGGGTCACGGATAACCCTAGCAATCATCCAGGAACATATTTTCTGGTCATTTTGTTGCTCGCCTGCGTTCCGTGGATCATCGGGCGAGCTTGCCGCTATGTCCTTGCAGGAACATGAGAATTGTCACGGTCCACTCGCGTTCGATTCTTTCTTAAACCGAACCTGGCGGCACGATCTCTATTGATCCGTCTGATCTTTCAATCTTCCTCGTCCCATCCTTCGACCATTGAGTTCGAATTATCCGCGGACGACGCCATGAATTTGATGGACGCCTTGCAAACGGTGCAGCGCCAGACACGCTGGCGTGCACCCCAGTTTTTCGGTTCCGGGCGCGGGAAGCGCCCGATTTTCCGGATCGTGAAGGACGAGGACGAATAGGCATCGACAATGCTTATAGCACGCTGACTTCCGCATATCCAAAATATTTTTCGGAATTTCCGAAATTATCTCTTGACCTTTTTCTGATTTTCCGAAATAGTGCCCTCCATCAATTCGGAGGGCCATCCTATGAGACAGCGCCACAAGATCCGCCAGCCGCGTCGGGAGGCAATTCCGACCAAGCACGTCGCAGCGGAACGTCCCGCTGCAAAGGCCAAGAAAAAACCTCCGCTCAGCGTCGAAGGCGAGCAAACTAAACAGCGCCTAGATAAATTTCGGCGCGGCGGTCGGTCCAAGAAATACGACGCTGGCGGCTCAGCTCCCGACCCGACAGGCGGTATGCCGTCCACCCAAGATTTTATTTCGACGCCGAAAGTCAATCCGGTAACGCGCTTCGTTCAAGGAAACATCCCGCCGACGGCGCGCTATTTGAAGCTCAGCGTTCCGCAAGCTCCGTCCCTACCCACAAAACCCGGCGTCCCGACCTCTGTCCTCCTGAATAACAAGCCGCCTCTTCTGAACAGTAAGCGCGGCGGCCGGATCGCGCGTCGGAAGAAGTCGTGACCTTTCAACACATCGGGAGCACGTACCATGTACCTCGAAGAGAAATCCATTCCAGCCCCAGTTGTTGAATTAGAGCCGTGGCGGCAATCGACGCTTGATGCTGCCGATTACATCGATAAGCGCGGATGGTGTCAGAACAGATTACATGACGGCGAAAAGGTATGCGCCGTAGGCGCCTTAATCGCCGTGTCTCCAGATCTAAAGGTAGTGAATACCGCTCACGAAAAACTCATTGAGCAGGTGGGGGAACCTATAACGCTTTGGAACGACGCCCCCAATCGCACAGCCACTGAAGTTACCGCCGTCATGCGCGCATGTGCGAGGCGCGGGCTATGACCAGCGACGCATGGAAGGTCGTACAGACGCCGGATCGAATGAAGCACGTCATCCCCGCCGCCGACCTGCGGGTGCATGTGTACTCATCTGAATGCTGGTGTCGGCCATTCGATCCGTTCGCGGACCAAACCACGCTGGTCCACCAATCGATGGATAAGCGCGAAGAGTTTGAACTGGGACGGAGGGCACCATGACCTTTCAGCAACTCGGCCTACCAGCCGCCCGCGTCATAGCGAACATCGAGCGGCGCAAGACCTTCCCTCTGAAGCGGGCAAACAAAGCCGCGCATGAATGCACGGCCAATGGCGGAACGGCACTCGATGCCATGTATGCCAGCATGCACGCTGGATTTGACCGATCGTGCGAGATCAATTCGCTCAAGCTTTCCATCCTGCACGCCATCAAGCTCGGGACAGGACATCCCTTAATCAGAGCGCGCTATGGCGAACGGGCGAGGATGCTCAAGGCATTGCCGATCGATACCGCCATTTGGGTGGTCGATAAGTGGTACTGGATCGAGCGCGGCAAGAGCGCGTTATCGCTCAACGTCCTCCGGGAAATGCGCGTGATGCTCAGGATGCTGCGCAGAAGTTCTTTGCGCGATCATCTGCCGGCGATCCTTTCTCTTGTGTGTGAGGACCAATGAAACCTCTCCTGTACGAAGTCGGTGCGTTTGTGTCGCTAACCCTGTTCGTCATCATGATTTGGATATGGGTGATGCCATGAAACTCGATGATCACTGGGCTTCTACGAAAGAGCACGCGATTGCACTTGCCGTCCGCGCCATCGCTGTTGGGCTGGATGACCTGTGCGAAACCAATAATCTGACTCTCGCGGTTTCGGACTACCGCGAGCTGACGTTGGCCTGTCTGCGCTTGCAGAAACTTCTTACCGAACAGACCTACCGAAACGCCTTAAAGCGGGTGGGGTAATGAGCGCGTTCGACAAACACAAAATCCAGCATCTCAGCGCTTCTTGCATCAATACCTGGATCGACAATCAGGCCATTTGGTCTCTCAAGTACTTGGCGCGGGTGAAGGATGATGCCGGGCCGAAGGCTTGGCGCGGAACGGCTACCGAGTTTGGCCTGAAATCTTTGCTATTCGGCGCGACAATCGAAGAGGCGACCGCGCTTGCTCTTGTGGAGTTCGACAAGCTTTGTTTGGGCGAGATCAGTGATGATATTACGAAGCAGCGCGGGCTAATTCCAGATTTTGTAGCACAAGCCAATCAATGGCAGCTAGCAAATAAATTCGAGTTGGCGGCAACACAGCTTTTCATCGAAACATGGATACCGGGAATATCCATTCCATTCCATGGCTATATTGATTTTACCTTTATGAACGCACCCGACACCGACCTTAAGACAACCGAGCGACTAGAGTTAAAGCGTGATCATGTTCGTCAGATCGCAATATACAATCAGGGACGCGGAACCGCGCAAAGCCTGCTTTATGTAACACCAAAAAAGTACCAGCACTTTGTCATTCCGGAAGACGAACTTGCATCCGCGCTGAAAGAAGTCCGCTCGGCCGCATTAAGCCTTGAGCGCTTCTTGGATCGGGTTGATGACGCGCAGGACGCACTTCATCTGCTTCCTCTTAACACCGACCACTGGAAAATGAACGAAACACTTATTGAGGCGCACGCGCAATTATTGGGAGCATAAAATGCAAGAAGCAACGATCAAAGTCGAGTTTGTAAACGAGCCGGACAAAAACCCGGACTTCGGCAGCGTCAAGGCTGACGGGAAATATTGGGGTGTGCCCAAAAATATGCTGTCTCAGTTCGAGAAGGGGCAGACCTATACGATTGGCTACACCACGACCGAAGGGCGCAACGGCAAGACGTTCTACAACGTCAAGGAATTGCGCTCCCACAAACAAACGACAAATGGGGGCACTTCCCCGCATAATAATGGCAACGGCAAAGACCAGCACATGATTAGCGCGCTGGCGCTCTACAATCACAGCTTCCCCATTTATGCCGCACGGCTTGATGGACAAATAGACCGCACCGTCATGGGAAATTTCCTGTTCGAGTGCATGTTGGCGGTCGATTGGGGTCTGTCGAAACACAAGAAGTTCTGGCAACAAAAGGCAATCGCGGCAGCGGCACCAAAACCAGAAATCCCGTTCGATGATCCGGTGTCGGATATTTTATGACCGATCACGCCGTCATAGCCGCTCAACTCGTGGACGCTCGCAACGTCGGGCTGCACAAATTTGTAAAGCTGACTTTACACGTGCCCGCGGAACAGGCGTTGGATGTGGTGAGAGCCTTCGGATGGCCCACGGCCTCAGAGCCTGTTCCGGTCGCTATTGCCCGTCTTGATGTGGCGGCAATAAGAAAGGAGGTGGTGCCTGCTGAACCGAAACGTATCGAGCCCGCGTCGGTATTCCCCCCTCCGGCGCGGGCTCCTGCTGAAAAGAGATTGGCGCAGCTCGCCGGCATCCTCTGTCATGAGACGCGGTTCTGGAAATTTTTAAGCGAACATATTTCTCAGGACATCAATAGCGAGGAAGACGCAGCGGGAGCTGTAAGGGCGATATGCGATGTGGAGAGCCGGGCGGATATTCTTCCTGATACGGAAGCCTGGAGGCAATTCGACTTGTTGCTAAGCAAATATGCTGGATGGAAGGCGGATTTGGAATGATTGGCTGGATTAGACGGAACGATGACGGCATCGTGATAGCTTTTTGCGATGTCACCTTTGCCGATCCGCAAATTCTCGGTGAATTTTCCGAGTCTGGAAAGGTCGAGTTGGTCGAGGCCGAACACATAACGCTAAATCGTCCGTTACCGGACGACAGTCGAGTGCTGCACGTTCTCGACCCGGAGGGGAAATGATCCCGCGCGTGCGCTCTCAGAAGCACCTTTCATTCATCCGAGAACTGCCATGCTGTATTTGCGGAAACGGGACCACCGTGGAGGCCGCGCATATCCGCTTCACTGATTTGCGCGCAGCCAAAAATAACCCCGGTATCGGTGCGAAGCCCAGCGACACTTTCGTTTGCCCACTGTGTAATACGCATCATAGAGAGCAACATGCCTATGGCGACGAAAAGAAATGGTGGGCGCAATACGGGATTGACCCGATTTTTGTCAGCCTTGCTCTGTGGCACGCATCGGGCGACCACGAGGCTGGGCTGCAGATCATCGGGGCGGCGCAACTAAAGAGCAATTAGGGTTAGGTAATGCGCATCGGCAAAAAGCTTTTTCAGGTCGTTTGGTGGGGTTTAGCCGAGCATTGGACCTGCTGGGGTTACTGGAGATGGCCACCGCTTGAGGAGCGCCTACGCGGAGAGACCGTGCTGCCCGGCAAGTGGATTAACTTCGGCTTTCATAGTTTCAGTTTTGGTCCAGTTGAATTGCGTTATTGGCCAAATAATCGAGCCTAGTTACGGAGACTAAAAATGACGAAGATCGTTACGTGGGACATCGTGCCGGTAACAAAATTTCGCATCGTTCGGTGCGAGACAACCGAAGGTTATTTCGGAGAAGTTCCGTTGAGAGAACTGCCGGAAGCAATCACTTTTGCTGGCGAAGGCGGAAGCGTCGATCATATTGGCGAGTTTGATACCGAACGCCGGGCCGCAGAAGTTATGAAAGCGCTTCAAAAGGAAGAACTGGCACAGATCGATCGTGGGGTAGCGCCTCTAATAGAGCACCACGAGAGCAATCAGCTTTAACGGAGAAAGGAAACACGATGGCGAAGTTTCCCAAAGCACTCTACGTCAAATGGGGCGATGGTGGTACCGGACCTGATTATCTTATTTCGAGCAGCTCCCTCTTAGAGGCGGCGGAAATGGGAGAGAAGGCGACGGTCGGCGTCTACAAACTCATTGGCACTCAGGAAATTCAAGGTGTTGTTGAGACACGACACATGAAGCCGACTCGATCACGCCAATAGAGCATGACAAATGATGACCGTTCTCAAGCCGACCTATTCGCTGTCGATTGAAATTCAGCGTCCTTTTCCTCAGCAATCGGCGAACAGCCTCCAGGGTGTTACGGTCGGTCCTGACGGCAACCTGAAAATTCCTTCCGGCCTGCCTCCATTTTGGGAAGCTATCAAAGGTACTGGCTGCGATGAAGTAGTTGCTGCGATCAAGGAACTGCTCGCGGAGCGTTTCCCAGAATGCCACGTCCGGTTGACTGGTTACAGCGAGGAAGCATGACCGCCTCCCCCGCCATCGTCCCCGAGGCCGAGCCGCAGCGGCGGCTTGATGTTGTCTCGATCGACCAGGCGCTAAAGGCTTTGCCGGTGCGCAAAAGCCGTCGCTGGTTATTAGCATTTTTGCACAGGACGCCCACTGACCCGCTCGGGCGTCCCTTGTACCGCGAAATGGGACGGGACAAACTCATTTACCTTGACCGGATGATCGAGGCTCTTCCATGCCCCTCAAAATCACCCCGCCCCGTAATAAAAAGACGACGAGCCTCTACATCCGGGGGAGCTACCTTGGAGTCGCAGTTGACCAAAGTGCGCGAACTGACCGGCTCGCACTTGCCAAGAAAGTCGTCAAGCGGATTGAAGGCGAAATCGAGCGCGGGGAATACCGCAAGGAAAATCGAACTGATCGTGGACAACCGACATTCATAAGCGCGGCTATCGCTTACATGGAAACCGGGCATCCGTCCCGTTACATTCAGCCCCTGGTCGATTACTTCCAGGACACCCCGCTATCGGACATAGACCAGGCGGCAATCGACGCTGCCGCAGTAGCCATCAAACCCAACGGCACGCCGATGAATCGCTGTGCGGTCGTCTATACGCCAATCTCGGCTATTCTCCACCATGCCGGAATTGACATCACCATCCGTCGCCCGAAGGGGTTTGCGGGGAAAGAACGAAGCGATTGGCTGGTTCCAGAAGACGCCTTCGGCATCATCGAGGCGGCGGACAAGTTCGATCCCGAGTTTGCCACGCTGTTGACGTGGTTGCTCTACACTGGGGCGCGAATCGGGGCTGCCTTAGACCAGCGCCGCGAAGATATCCGCCTTGGAGACGACAGCGCCTGGGCGCGGTCACAAAAGGGCCAGCCCCACATGGACATCCGACTCCATCCCGATCTTAAGATCCGGCTTGCCGCCCTTTTGGAAAGCCACGACAGAAACCGCCTGTTCCGGCTGCATTACGGCGGACATTTGATTCACCAGCTCGTGCGGGCGAAACTCGCCTACCTTGGAATCGCTTGCCCACGGCGCCCGGAACGCGGCTGGCGCGAGCCGCCGAACAGGTTGTCGTGGCTGAACTTCCATAGCTTCAGACACACTTTCGCAACGTGGCTCAGGCAGGCCGGCGCTGACGTGCAGGGGCTTGTCGCCACGGGAAACTGGCGCAACGAACGAAGTGCACGGCGCTATGCCCATGCCGTACCGAGGGATGAATGGCAGCGGGTGGATCTGTTGCCGGCAATGAGAAAGGCAATGCGATGACAGCCGAAGAAGAACTGCGACGATTTGGGTTTTACATTCGGCCAAATGTCGCTGGCGCACTTCGGCTTTATACCCGCTACGGAGTGCTGGGCGGCCAGATGAATCCGGGCGATTACGCGGAAGTACAGTTGTTTGCGGAGTCGCCTTTGATGGAGTTGGTGCAGCGAGCATTTGCGGAGCGTTTGGGGAAAACGCGGGGAGTGGCAAAATCAAAATGATTTTCTCTAATGGATTCAATATATCGGCGTTTTCTATCCGAAGAAAACGCCGCATGGTGCAAATCCTTAGAAACCAGCGTATTTATTGAGTTTCCAGCGCACGTTGAGGTCGATTGAGTACGGAACGAAGCGCGAAAACGACGTTTCGATGTGGGGAAAAGACGGGAACCAAATCACGATTCGTTCCCCTCGTTTCCTGTTAGGGTGAATTTGCGAACATTTTCAAACCGTCCGCATCAAGGCGCGGCGACTGATCGGCCCAAAAAGTTGCTCCGGCGGATTGAAGTCGGCGCGTCGATCTTTCGGAGCTGCGCGCCACGCCTTATCTATGTTTCGGAAGAATTGCGCGTCAACGCCGAAAGCGCGGGTCAGCCCATCGAACGTCTCTGGGTCAATCATCAGGTTGTCGTCCTGCACGCACATAAGCAGGTCAACGCAGCATAGATCGATGGCTGGATCACGTCCGGTGTTCATGTGGCGCACCACGTCCTCCGTCGTCCATCCGCGCTCAAGCATTTCGTCGCTCAATAGCTCAGCGAGGCAAAAAACTTGTGCCGGCATACGGTCGGTCATAATCGCTCCTATTTAACGTCGTACATTTTCGATGCTTCGGCTTTCAGTTCGTCCCATGTAGTCGCTGTCGTCGGCTTCCAGTGGGGACAGCCAAAGTGGTTGCCAGTCCTAAGACACATCGGGCCGGGACCATGATAACAGCGCCCGCTGCCAAGTGCGCACTCGCCGTAGTGAGCGGCGAGGTATTCGGCAAGTTCATTGCGAGCGAGCAACTAAATTCTCTCGTTTATTGAGTTTGCTGTTGCTGGAACGCCATGCGCTGCATAGCGGACGAGCAATCATCGCATAAAGGAGATGATTGCAGACTTTGCGCGTATTCGGGGTGTCTGGAGTACAGTTCCTGGCGCGCGGCGGCATCTCTCAATAATTGAGAGGCGCTTATGGAGCGATGGCACATCGGACACTTAAGCTCGAAACTCGGCAACACGTCGGCCTCCCCTAAAACCAATTGATTATTACAAAGATCGCCGGAGACAGCCCGTGCCATCCGTGATCAAACCCTACAAATACCGGAAAGAGAGCGGCACCAACAGCTAACGAGGCGAACGTCGTTGTAAGTAAGATGGCTCCGTTACTCATAACCGCTCCTATTCGTTTCGATCTGGATAGACGATCGCCCATATCTGTAGTGATGGTACGTAATAGGCAACGCCACCATAGGGAATGTCATAAACTTGTGGCGTGCCAGGGAAGTAGATCACTCGCATCCGCTTGCGCACATTCGCCTCCGATGTTGTCAGGTCGATTGTGTGGATTTGTATTCATCGCAAAATAAAATCCATGGTTGCCAGAGTTCGTGCCAAAACCATAGAGCGTCCATTTTCCCGGCTCCTTATCGAGAAAGTTGTTTTGCGGATAACGATGTAATCTCGGCGTCCAGTTTTTTCGCTTCGTCAACTAGCCGCTTTAGTTCGCGGCGAAGCGATGCACGGTATATTATTGCACGTTCAAGGGCTGTAGCATCTTTCGTCCGAAATTGTTTACCGCACTTCGGGCATCTGATCTGAGCCACGGCGGCAGCCCTCCTAATGTTTTACCGGCCATTTGCGATCAATCCACCGCATCATCAATGCGCGGGCGACCAAGCCGACGCCGAGGATCAAGCCCAGACTCACGATGAGAAAAGTGTATGTCGCAGCTTCCTTCACGTCGGCTCCTATTTTGCGTTTGCTGTTTCCGGCAAAGTCACCTTCCAATTCGGATGCTCGGTGCCACGAGCGAAAGCAATCCCGTCAATGACGCCCGCCGCGTAGTACCGACCATGCGAGTCAGCGTCGGGATTGTCCTTGAGCCAATCGCGCCATTTTTGTTCCATCTCCGAAAGCGCGCCAGCGATGATCCATGCGGTCATGAAAAATTCTCCCTATGCTACCGACTTTTTGAACTTTTCTTCCGGGTAGTAACTAGCCACGACATAATCGTGATCCCATTCTTCAACGAGAAACCGAAGGCAAGCGAGTTCTTCGCGGCTGACATTGTGATGTGACACTGGTGGATGCCAGTACCCAACACCACACTCGGCCCAACCGCGCGCCAAGAGAAAATCCGTAGGACCAGCATCGCTGATCTCGTCGCCGAACCATTCGCCCATCAGGGCGCGCAACTCATCTGTCGTTTGCGGCACGGTCGCTCCTCAACTTTCCGGCAGGTTACGAACGAACTCGCGCACGTCGATTGGCTCAACGCCGCTTTTCTCAGGAAAATCGTATCTCACTTCCTCGTAGTTGCCGCGTTCGATTTGGTCGAGCGCCTTGTTGACCTCGGCGCAAAGTTCTTCCGGCGTGCAGCGGCGATCGCCAGGAAAAATATTGAAGTTGAGCAGCTTGCGCTCTGGATCGTTGCACAGCCGGTCAATCAACCGCGTCTGTTCCGGCCCCATGTCGGCCCTCCTAATTTGACTTAGCCGACTTACGGACCTTACCGATAATTCTAGCGATAGCGGCGAGACCGGCGTCATTGATAGTTGTAACTGTGTCGAACCCAGCATCCTCATCTGAGATGCCATCGCACATGAGGAGGGCCAAGTTGATGTGTCTAGCCACATCAAGGTCGGATTTGTCTCTATAGAAATCGTCCACCACGGCTCCTAATCGGTTTTCCCGGACTTACTGGCGATTCCAGCAGCTACGCCAATAAGTCCCCGCTTGCGCGGCAGTACCACTCCGGCGCTGGTGCGATGTAACCTGCATCGTGCTGGGCCAAAGCTCGTTTCCTGTTATCGGTGTTTTGGACAATGATCCCGCTTTGCGGCTTCAACGCCCTCAAAAGTTTCGATCAAAATCGGGTGCGCTTGCCGAATGACGGCGCGCTTTAAGCGCGCTGCCATATGCTCACGCTGGAATAGTCCGTAACTCTCTGACATGTCCTTGACGATCAAATCGGCAGCTTCCTCCGCAAACTGCTTGGCAATATGCCATATATCGTTCTGACATTTCTCGCCGCGCAAGTAGCTGCGGCCGCACTCACACTCTATCCAGCAGTCGCACGTCCCCGAAGCCGCGCCACAGGCCGTGCAAGTCCACTTAACCCCGGCAAAGATGTGATCCATCGCAGCCACGGTCTCGCTCTTATCGTGACCTGAACGTTACATTCATGCGCGGAAAATCTTCGCGCTTGGTTCCGGTGTCTCGGCAGTATTTTTCTATCTGCTCGTCGTTCATTTCATCTATGCCGACGTACTCCACGATCTCACCGTCGATCTCTTTTTTGATGATTAGATCGGAGTAATCGCCGCGCACTTTGAGTTTTGTTGGCTCGGCCATTTTGGCCTCCTCTAAAACGACGGTGACTTATTGGCTGTCAGTTGAGCCTTTAGCAAGAGAATATGGTCGCGCATGACTCGGATTTGATCTTCCATCAAAGCGCGATCCTGTTTTTTGAACAAGCGATGCCGCCATTCGCCGCCGATCACAAAGCCGATCCCCAAGCCGATTAAGAGAAAAAACCACCAGTCCTGCATCAGTCCCTCCTATAAAACGAGTTGGTTATTGGCCGCTGGCGGGGCGGCACTCCCGCGTCCCTTGGCTCCCGCTCTAGTGACGACATCGCGCGAATGCCGTCTTACGATCTGAGCTACAGCGCCCAATAGCCAACTCTCCTATTCGGTTAACTGCCGATAATGAAAACCGCATACTTGGCGGTATCCGCTTGGCGTTGGTGTCCCGCACGTCGCCTCCTGTTCGCATCCGCTCTCGTCACAGACGACACCTATATGTTCTGGCGTTCTGCACTGCGGGCAGACTTGCCAACAATCGGCGGCAATCCCAGGACGAGGCTTTGGATCGTAAACATGATCGACCTCTTCCAGATCGCCATGCCAATCGCACTCCCGGCAGAATACCCTTTGATGCACAGTAGCTCCTATTCGGTGTCCAATTTACGAATGATCCGCGCGGCATCGAAGTTCCACTGGTTCCTTCGGACCAAAATCTTCGCGCGTACCCTCAGCGCCTTCGGCCATGTAGCTTTCAAAAAAAACCGCGGCGGACCAGATCGCCGGCGCAATTCCTTCGTCGGATCGCTCATTGCGACCTGACATCATCAGCGCCGCCATCTTGCAAGCCTGCCATCGCCTCCACCATCCAAACACGACGGCTCGTTTCCTGTTAGGGTGACTTATTAAACGATTGCAGTTCGCGCCATGGCGCATGATACCAATGCCAAACGCTAAACCTCTCACGCGCCGATTCGATAAAGGTCAAATGATCTACAATCCATCGCCCCCGCCGATCGCTAAGCCGAGCAACGCGACGGAAACCGTTGCCTCGAAATTGCTTTCCCTGATTGTCAACGACCATGTGCCGGATGCCAATGCCGTCATTAAACGAACTATCATAAAATCCGACGCAGAAGTGATCTCCCGGATCGCCGTCGCGGTACTTGGTGGCTAGAACATAGCTGCCCTTCTTGATGCCAGCGGGCGTCGGCGCATACCATTCATCGCGAATGTAGTTCAGGGCCACGAAACTGGCCTCCTAATGTTTTACCGGCCATTTGCGATCAATCCACCGCATCATCAATGCGCGGGCGACCAAGCCGACGCCGAGGATCAAGCCCAGACTCACGATGAGAAAAGCGTATGTCGCAGCTTCCTTCACGTCGGTTCCTTTGTTTTTTGACCGATATACGGAACAGCCCGATCCCGATTTTAAGGTCTTGCCCCGTAGGGCTTCCCACCTTTGCGGTTTAGCCGTTACCGGCTCCGGTCGGAGTCACCCGACAAATCTCCCGCATTGGCCGTGTACTCCCCTGATCGGTGGGGCGGCTGACTAGACCACTTTCGCCTTCGCTGTTCCGTATATCGGCTCCTAATCGACGTTCGGGTTAAAAGCCAAATTGCTTTCGTATCTCGGCGTCGGCTTTTTGAAGTGCCGCGGTATCGCATTGCGGACAAGCCAATGTCTGACCTAGCGTCATCATCACGGTCTGTAATTTCTTGCCGCACTTAGAGCAGCAATCCCATCCTTCGGGTGCCGTCATTAGCTGATTTGCGATGCCCGGTATTTGCGGGAGTATGAGTTGCTTCATCGGCATAGTCGGCCTCCTAATCGGTTTTCCCGGACTTACTGGCGATTCCAGCAGCTACGCCAATAAGTCCCCGCTTGCGCGGCAGTACCACTCCGGCGCTGGTGCGATGTAACCTGCATCGTGCTGGGCCAAAGCTCCTCACTTTGGTTTGGTCTTACGGATGAAGCGCTTTCCGCGACCGCTCTTGTTCAGCTTCCAGTGCTGGTAGATGGTCGGGGCCTTCACGCCCAACTTGATTGCTACTTCCGGCCCGCTCATGCCCTTTTCGTTGAGCATGACACCAGCGCGTCTGATCTTGGCCTCCGATAGCTTCGGCTTCGGACCCCACTTCCAGCCCTTACCGCGCAGCCGCTTGATGGCCTCCAGGCCAGCCTTTGTGCGTTCCGCGATCGCCTCTCGCTCGTATTGGGCAAATGCCGTCGCCATGTTCATTCCCAGACGCCCAGAAGCCGTTGAGGTATCAATGTGTTCGGTAAGGCTGCGCAGGCTGACGCCCTTGCGGTCAAGCTCGGCCAAGACGGTGTAGAGGTCGGGCATGGATCGCGTGAGTCGGTCGAGGCGCCAGACGACAAGCGTGTCGCCCTCGCGGCAGTCCTTGAGCGCGTTATTGAGTTCCTTGCGGTTCTTGATGCTGCGCCCGGAGCGGTATTCGACGTGCAGATTGTCATCGAGCACGCCAGCGCGCTTAAGCGCGTCGATTTGAAGCTGAAGCGACTGTTCCTCGGTCGAAACGCGCGCATAGCCGACCAGCAGCCCGGTCGGCTTGTCCTGCTTTCCCCTGCCCATAAAGGCATTTTAGGCACCATTTCGAACAACCCCAAATTATCAACATACCGTAACGATGACTTGACAATTTGTCAAGGGTGTGCTACATTGTGTTTTGTGAATAGGGATAACGCCATGAAATTCAAGGTCGGCGATAAGGTCGAATGGACGGGTAGTTCCGGGACCGGAGAAAGAGGGACCGTGACGCACGTTCTCGGCAAGAAGTTTGAAGTCACATGGAGCGACGGCGGGTGCTATACCTACGAGGATTGGCCAGGCGGCTCCGTCCGCAAGATAGGGAAGTAGGCCTCTCAAATGAGACACATCATTGGATTGGCTGGATGCCAAAAAGGAAGCGGTCCCGCAGAACTTGAAAGCGGCGACCTAATCAGTGTCCGTATCGTTGATTGTGAGGACAATCATATTGCATTGCGCATCGGTATAAATCCCGACGCAGCTCGGCTTACTGTTGATGAAGCGGAGCATATTTCGAGGTTGCTTGCCGAAGCGGCGGTCAGGGCACGATCACGGCGACCAAAACAGGAGGTTGAGGAAACTCAATAAAGCCCGCTATGCGTTTGGCGGTATGCAGCACGAAAATGAGCAATGCCCGCTTGAAGGCGGACCCAAGCTAATTGGCTCGGCTGCATACCACCTAACTCATGGCCGAAAGGAATAGCCCCGATGGGCGGACAATCCGATCAAATCGCACGACATGAGAAACTCAGCCGCGAAGCCGAATGGTGGCGACAGATTTATGGCAGCAAAAAAGAACTTGCCGATGCGTTTATGGTATGGGCGAAACAAGGCCTAATAATTTGGTGCCGAAAGAATGGCATCAAAGTCAAGAAACAAAACTCAGGATAGCCCCCCCGATGGCAAAGTCATATTGGCGTTATGGCAGCGCTGAGAGCGGCGGTAGTTCTTACCTGATTATATCGGAACTTGAACCCCAGACGCGGAAGATCATGCTGGCGATGGGGGGCGAGCAGCCATCAGAAAATGACTGGTCGATTTTCTTCATGCGTTCTGGTGGTTCAATGAGCGGCGCGATTTGTGAAAGAATGGAAATGGCGCACAACGTCGCCAAGTCGCAATCCGCAAAACAGGAAGGTTGAGGAAACTCAATAAAGGCCCATGAGAGTGAACATCTACGCCGAGGAAATGCCGGACGAACCGCGCATTGAGATCATCGAGAAGGAAATCGATGGCAACAAGTTCACCGCCTTGCGTATCTATCTGGAACTGCCAGTGACGAAGGAAGTCGTGGAGGAAACCCACGTCGGTCCCGTCATCAAGACGGTGCAAGTCAAGGGACCATTCATGCACCGTCCAGGCGACGACGATAGCGCGGCGGTCACGTTTTGGGGCAAGCGCGACTTGCGCGTGCTTCTACGTCGAGCGCTCGATGTGCTCGATGCACACTATGCAAAACGAGAGGCGGCCTAGTTGGTCGAATAGCCCCGCTATGTGGCAACCGATTGAGACAGCGCCGAAAGATGGAACTAAGTTCCTCATCGTCAGAGACGACGCTGAATACGAACTATGCGAATGGTGCGAGCATCTTCCGTTGTTCAACTACGAACACGTCGAAGGCGACCTATATCGGCGCGTACAGATAGAGAAGGATCGCCCCGGTTTCTGGAACTGCGGCATGCAGAGGGCTGTCGGTTGGATGCGACTGCCGGCGCCGCCAGATCGAAAGGAATAGGCCCCGATGGCTGACACGGCGGCAGAGGCGATGCTGGAAGCGCGCTGCGAAGAACTTGAGCGCGCGGGCCGCATGGTTGAACGTCAACTTCGCAAATACCTAGCTGGCGCGCTATGCGCGGTGTGTGGTGAACCGCTTGGCGAGGACCGCCAAATCATCATGGACGATAACGAGCGAACGCTGCACGAAGAATGTCTCGATAAGGAGGGTGACGAAAGTCACTAAAGGCCCCTTGGAAAAGAGCCGCTACCAGATTGAACTAGAGGCGCTTCCGCCATGGGCGCAAAAGATGGTCAGTGCCCTCACTAGATGCGGCGGCTACGGGACTGGAAGCGCTGAGGATTGGGAAGATCGGGAAGGTAAATATGAAAAGTTCCATGTTCTTATTAATTCCGAGAAAAGCGACGAATGGTTCGGCGGTTTCCTCGAAATGAAAGAACTTGCTGGAGCACTCACCGCACCATGGCCCAAGCCTGTTCCGACGCCGCACGAAGAACTGACGACTAGCAATCTAGTGGAAATGATCCACGATTACGATGACGAGGAAGGCGGCGGCTTCGACCAGCCGTGCCACTACGGCAACCGTTGCGGGTATCATGCTGTCTATTGTCACAATGATGCTTGGCCGGATGGTCCGAGAAAATGCCGACGTAACCGCACCGATTATCGACACGAAGAATGCCCCGGATTCTATCCAAACAATCTCTATAAATCGGAGGCTGACCAAAAGTCAGGATAGCCCGATGGATTCGCTTCTTGAGCGCCACATAGCCAGGCGCCCTCTCACGTCTCAGCAAGAAGCGTGCGCTTTGACGGTGCGGCAATCGCTCGCGGCTTTAGGGCCGTGCGAGCCAAGCATCGTCCGGACGGTATCGGTCGCTCTCGCGAAGGGTCTTTTCGGGGAAGCTTTCAATGCAGCGTCAGACGATCAACGTCGGCAGTGGATCGACCTGATGGAGAGTGAATATCGCGCTGCCGCCAACTTGGATTCATAGGCCGCTTCCCCGCCAACAAAAAAGCCGCAGACGATGCGGCTTAAGTCCTAGGAGGGATTACGGGGATGGTTACACCGCACCATTTGCCTAGCACCGAATAACGCTCATGCGGCGTGCCGGATAGGTCGGCCACAATTTCCCATCCCAATGCCGTCCATTGTTCAATCTCATCAATCAGGATGTAATGGAACCACTGATCGCCTTGTTCGTCGCGTCTATCGCTAGACGTTTCAGTTGGGTCGGCCTCAAGACGACGATCATGCAATCGGCATCTCCGTTTCCGATGACCAGTTCTGCCGGTCCATTGGGTGCATCGCGCAAATAGACAAGCTTGAACTCGGTTGTAGTCATTCGTCATCTTTGGTGAAATTGAACGCTCGGCGTCCGTTTGCCGTGGATCGCGGATGGCGGTTTAGGCGCGCGTAAAGGAAACTTCTTTTCCCCCGGCGCTCGATCTTGAAGTCCATGTCGTGTGTTAGACTACAGTCGCAGCACATGATGCGCTCACCCCTGAGCGTCAATCTGATCCACTCGCCGTCGAAGATTTGCTTAGCTCGGGGCATCAGACCTTTACCAGTTTTCCCCGAAATTGCACATGCTCATCGTCCCATTTCAAGACCAGTTCGGGCTGCAATAGTGCGCCATCAACAAATGTCAGAACAACGAAAGCGGAGCGCCAATTTTTAGGGTTGTCTTCAGTGTAGTCGATAAAGGCTTTGGCGTCCGTGTCGGCTATGCAGCCGCCGTCCACGCCGTATCGTGTGCCATCGTAATCATCGAACGGCGTTACCTTTGCGGAATGCAAGTGGCCGGTGATTATGGTTTTTCCAGACCAAATAGTATTGTTATGTGGAGCATGCATCCCACCACGAAATCTATGCTTCACCACAACATCGTCATTGATCCATGCCGACCATGCACTTCGCCAATTAGGAAAATTATCATGGAGATGCATGCCGTGTATTTTGGCGTATTCAGGAGCAACCGATGCTAGTCTCGTTTCAAAGCGAGCATCATGGTTTCCCAGCGTCCAAACCTTTTCTGCCTTGAAGGCCGCGAGTTCTATTTCGTGCAGGCGTTCCTTGGCAGTCTCTATTTCGTCGGAAAGCTGCGGCCTTTTCTCCCAGCCGATCGGTGGATGACGGGAGATTTGCGGAGCGTCAATCACGTCGCCATTGAGAATAACGGCCCTTGGCTTTAACTCCTTGCAGAAATGAACAAGCCCCCGATGTGCGCAACTTCGGGGGCCTGGCCAGTAGTGGGCATCACTAGCGATGATGACGTTACCGTCTTTAACCTCAAGGTCCACCCTATGCGGGTATTCCTTTCGTGGAGATATTTTCGTGCCAGATGCGCCGCCGTTGGGAGCGATAATCCTGATATTAAGCCGCCGCTCAATCGAAGTGCGGCGCCGATGAACATTTCGCAGGGACACATGCAGACGTTTGGCTAATTCAGTTGCGCCGACCGTCTGAAACAGAGTAACAAAGTCAGCATCGCTGACTTTTGGAGAGGCTGTCATTTCCCGTATTTGACATGCGATGGGAGGGGAAGCACAAATCCCTCGCCATGTGCTAATTCATCAACCCGCTTATCGATAAGCAGCAGCCGTTCTGACATTGCGTCGATTCGATTGTTTTGAACCGCCTGCTGCGTGACCACTTGGGTTAGGGTTTTCATCTCCGATTTTAGGTCGCCAATGGCGACGTTCTGATTGCTTAGCGTTGTCTCCATGATGCCAGCCATGCGGCCGATCTTACCGACCGTCAGAACACACGTAATGACGACGGAGAGGATTGCTGCGGTAGCTGCAAAGATGGCCGCAAGTTCTGCCCACGTCATCAATCTAACTTTTTGATATAGACCGCATATACGCCACGGCCCAAAGCTTTAGCGCCGAGATATTCGATTGAACATGGACATTGCGGAACGACGCGCGTTCCGCCCGGTGACATTCCGAAGGCGGCTTCCATCACAGAAATAAAACCATCACGGGGAGCTGCCATTGCGCCAATGGCGAAGGCGATGAGCAACGCAACAAAAAGAACCAGACCGATCGCCGCTTTCGCTAAACCCAAATACGCATCCAATGGCGTAGTGCCGTAGCGCACTTGATGAAAGCCCCAGGCAAACAACATGAGGCTGACACCGAGAAAGAACCAAGAAACAATCTGCATCATGCGGTGATCCTGGCATAGTCGTTCCGCAATCCAGTCAGATCGAAACCCTGCGGGGAAAGGTTCTTGGCGCTTAATCTCTCAAGAGACAAAAATGCCATTCCTTCATCCATATACTGAGAAAGAAAGGTCGGAGTGATAGCTTGCAATCTTCCCCACGTGATGCAGATCCAACTGCCAATTGAATTTCTACCAATAACAGGAATGTAATGGCCTCCCGCAGTCCCGCTATCACTGACAACGCTCCACGGCTCGAAAAGTTGAAATTGGTCTATTGCGGAATTGGGCAATTGAACTCCAATCCCGACGCAACCGAACAAATAAACCGCGAGTGCGAGTTGGCTAATGTCGCCCACTCTCAATGCAGCATAGATGTCGATCTTGTGCCGCTGGCCGGACGCATCGAGGATGCCGACCTTCTGCCGGTAGGCGGCATATTGCTGAACGTCGGTTCCCTGATCGGTGGAATTGTCCCCGATCTTGTATCCACTTCCGCAGTCCTGATAGTCCTTGAGAATGACACTGTTTGAAAACAGCGGCGGCGCATAGCCGGCATCCGCCTTGAGCAACATAGTTTCGTGGGCTGCACCACTTTCTACACAGCAACCGAATTGGTCATTCGCTAAAACTCTCCAGTTCTGCGGCCACGACTTGAAGTTGCCGATGACCGCAGGAACCGAAGGCAGTTCAGTCGCGTCCAGATAAGCGGCAAGCCGAAGCTTGGGCGCCTCTGGACGCGCTGGTTTTTTACCTAAACAGAACACTTAGTTCGCCCGCCAGCCGCGGACAACGACATCATGCGGCGTAACGCCAATCGTAGCTGGCGCAACGCCATAAGCGGCGTGGGGGAGTGCCCTGTATCTTGCACTCGCGGGCGGGGGTGCTGCTTTGCAAATGTCCGCCTCGATCGCCGCCTCGCCGGATGCGACGATGGCGATCAGTCCCGCACTGCCAGGGAACATGGCGGCTGCAACCGAGGTAATGGTTGCCAATGTCGGGACGATGCCGCAGGCGGCTGCAACGCTGGCCTGAATGTCGCCCTCGATAGCGGTGGTTGCCGATTCGATCTGAGCGGTCGTGCAAGCCCCCAATGTAGTACACAAAGCAGTAGCGAGCATGAACTTACGCATGCGGTAGTCTCCTTTGGTTGTAGGATTTAAGAAGGAAGTTTTTCGACCAGCGGCACGCCAGCGGCGACCGCGAGTTTCTTGTCAGTCGTGACGACTGCCGCGTGATCGAGAGAATTGACTGATTTCGCTTGGCTTACGGGACTTGCCGACTTCCAGCCCATGCGAGCGATGGCCGCCATGATGACCGGGAAGACCAGGCCAGCAAGCAGATAACCGTCGCTTATAGTTTGCTGGAGGTCAGTCAAGACCTTCTGCGATTGGTCAACAATGGAATGCGCCGTATCGGCCGGGAGAAGCCCTATGGTAACGATAATCGCCCCAGCCGTGGCGATGTAGCCGCTGACATAACGAATGCCCTCGCCGATCTGTGCTTGAGTAATCATATGACTTAGCTCCAGTGGTTGTGCGGGAATAACGGCAAGCCGCCCCCACCGAGGCACGACAGAAGAGCAAAGACAAAATAGATGACGAAAATCAACACCACGGCCCAGAGAATAATACTGAGAACCTGAGCGATGATAGGAATACCGAGTTGCGCGGCAACCCACGGCACAACCAACTTTAAGATCATGATGATTGCAACTACGATGACAAGCCAGACCAAGAGCTGTTCAAGCCAGCCAAGAGAAAAGCACATAAAAAATCTCCTTTAACTTTTTTCCGTAGCGCGGAACGCGTCAAGGGTGTCTACCGCCGTCTTGGCGCATGCGTTTGCCAGTTGGATCGCCATGCCGCCTGGAATCATTCCCTGCGCCCAGCCCGGAACATCGGCGGAGATTTCGCCATTGATGAGCTTAAGCAGCGCATTCGCAACCGCAGTGTATTCAGCGGGAGTGGCCATGTTATCTCCACGGAGCCATGTAATTGACGAAGAAGATCGCGAGGACAGAACCGATAAAGCTGCCCGCTATTGCTACGAAGAAAAGCAGCGTCATAGTTGCTTGACCTCTGCGATTGTGCGGGCGTGAAGCGTGCTGTCGTACTGAACCGCCAAATGTTGCTCAGCGATAGGAACGGTTTCCAGATAGCCCTTGAAGCCGTTTATCGCTGTCAGCTTGCCGCCGCCCAAGCCGAACATCATCGGAGATTGGTTGTAATAACAAATCGCGCGAGCGACGTTGTTGCCGATCTGACACATTTGCCATTCGGGTGACGGGTCGTAGAGAACCATCAACTCAATATTCAGCTTTGAGAAATCAGCGAGCCACGTTGCGCGGCTTCCGCCCCCCGAATATCCGATGACCGCGGTTTTCTCGGTCGGCTTTTGTTGCCACATCGCCTGCCAAGCAACCTGCCATGAAGACCAGAAATAAGTTTGACATGTAACGTTGGGCAGCTTGCTCAGAGAGTCGGCCAGTCCGTACATACCCCGCGAGGTCACGGCCCCGTCAGGCCCGAACAGGCCGCCGAGTAAGATGTGAACCCTCACCATTAGGGGTTAACGGTAAGATTCACTTCGACCACTTGATATTTGAACATCATTTCGAGAGAAACTTGTTTCATCTCATCCATTGACATGACCTTCATGCTTTTGCCGTCCGGGTTGAGGATGGCTTGCATTAAGCCGTCTGCATCCTGAAAGATGATGACGAACATCTAACTTCTCCCAAAATTTGGTTCGTAATCGCCAATATCGGGGGCATTCGCGAAATCGCTATCGACATCGAGACCGGCAAGTTTCTGTTCCGGTCCTTGAATCAGATCGGCCTTGGCGTGCCATTCGGAATATTTCATCCAGCCGCGCGATTGCGCCTGCCATGTCAGATCAACGAGTCCTAGGCTTTTGACGGCCTCGCAGACAGCACCCGAACCATAAACCCCCACCCGGTAATAATTGTCGTCAAAGTAGGCTGCTATCCCCTCGAAATACGGAATAACGAGCGTGCGGATTTGCGGAAGGTCGAAATCATTATCGACAGCAAAATATATGCACGCGCTATGGGGAGCACCAAGGCTAGAAGCAGTTGCGCGGCAATAGCCGCCATCCCTAACGCCGTCAAATTGCGAAATGCCCTTGCCGTCAACGCCGCCCCATCCTTCGCAAATCAGGCCAATACGAAAGCCTGCCGCCGCTACTGTTTTAACGCGCTGCGGGGTCCAGCATTTTTCGCCGTGCGGATTGATGGAGGACAGATAGCCGAAGATAGTCCTTACGCCTGCCGCTTTAAGCTGCGCCAAGTGGGGCGTCGGATCGGAAGCAACGTCGATAATAAGGATCAATCGACGTGCTCCCCTTTGGGGGCTTCTGGCGCGGTATGAAACGCCCTGTCCTCGAGCTTCCACGGCGCCGGCCAGCAGGCAGTCTTTCCCGGCAAAAACGGATCGGCCTTCTCTAAAGCGCGAACGCATTCCGCCTGATCGGTAAAGGCAGGCGAGTTAGGGACCGGTATCAAGCCGACTTGCGGAGCGAGAATGTAGAAGAGCCATAAAGTTGCAGTGGTCATGCTACCCTCGCAAATTCGCCATAGTGCTGACGGGCGGCAGCGCAATAGGCAAGATGGGCTGCCTCAGCGGTCGGAAAATTCCCGATGTGAATTTTCTTGCCGAACCGATAAATTTGGGCTGCGGCGCATAATCCAGTCATAGACGGCACTTGCGCCGTCTATGACTTGAGGCAACGTACAATCGCGTAATTGCGATTGTGCAATCTTAAGCGATTCAATCCTCAGTTCTTGATCGTTCATTTTACTTGACCTCATGTGGCCCCTTTTGGATCGGAGCACTGGTCCATTTTGGGGCTAAAGGGGCCAGTAACGCACATATTCCGCTGATAGCATTGATCAACTCATAGATGACGGCATGAAGCAACGGATGTACCAGACTTGAACACCGTCGGCCCATTTCATCTTGCCGGTCGCGACATCCAACTCTCCGCATGGAGTTTGACCAGCCATGCCGTTACCGTTGGCAAACGAGCAAACAGGCCAGACAACAGAAATGCCCGCGAGGTTCGGCGTAGTGATTACGGCATCAGGTTCCACGTTGATCCATTTACCCCGCAGACGAACACGATAGCGGCCGTCCTGAGTATCCCAATCAACATCATCAACCCGAAATCCGTCGGCAAAACTGCAACAGGGGCCACGGCCGGGACTGGCGAGCGAGTTCCACCATTCTTTTGTTGGTGCTTTGCCATCGCTGGCCATCTTTGCCCAATAGCCGGAACGGTCATGCGCATGTGCAGGCTTTAGCGGCCACAAAGAGATGAACATCCAAACAGCCAGGATGGCGATAAGGAAGCCGATGAAGATGGTGAGTTTATTAGCAGTTTTCATATCCGCATGAACTCGCCAAAATATTCACGAGCTGCCGTGCAATAGGCCGCATGCGCCTCTGTCTCAGTTGCAAAATGACCGAGATAAATTAGACGCTGATTGACTTTAATGTGGGATCGCCAGCGACCCTTGGGGGCCGGATATGCGCCTTTTAATGGGCGTCTAGGCCGCGAATTAGCGGCATTCTGCGCATGTGTGGCTAAGCGCAGATTAGCGATTCTATTGTTGGATGTGTCCCCATCAATATGATCGATATGCATTCCTAAAGGAATTTCGCCATGAACATAAGCCCAAGCCAATCGATGCGCTTTGTAGCGGACTCTACCGATTGATATACGGATTCTGTTGCCCGACCCTACCGAATGAGCAAGCGTTCCCGCATAACGAGTATTCCATGTCTTAGTAACGTCCTTACGCACTTTCCATGTGAAGAGCCCTGTTTCTGGAGCGTAATCCAAGATGGTTCGTAGATATTCAAGATTGGGCGTATCGTTTGCTGGCACTAACAATCATTCCTCCTTCATGGACTGCGGAATGCGACAGCCCATCTCAGGGCGTCATGGCCATATCTGAGGGGATTGCCTTGCTTGACGATCCAATTGCCGGGAGAACCGCCAACAATCAAAGCGACGTGATGCCTGGAAACAGCAACGCAACCAGCACAAGGCTGAGAATTATGTCCCCAGGCAAACCAGCGAGATGCGGAATTGAATGATTTGTCGGCAATGCCGAGCAAATGTCTAAGGTAGCATCCACACCACGGAATGCCGTAGCAATCGGATGGGCGAGCATCGGACAAAATTGTCCGAATAGGCGATTCCCTACGAGTAAAATGCCGCTCGTAATGATGACTAATTCTCGCGTGATTATTCCCAACATCGCTTGTCCAATAGGCGTTCGCGGACGATAGTGGGACAAGCAATAGAAAGAGCACGGCGAGAATAACTCGCATCCAGTCACCTGTGAGTTGTTTCGGGAATTAGTGCTTAGGCTTGTAGAGGTCGCAGACGCCCTTGGGCGCGATAGTGCCCTTCACCGCACTGCATCCGTGCGGCGGCTTCCACATCGTACAAATGCTACAGTGGCGGTCTTTACTGCCGACGCGATAATGCACTTTAGCTTTTGCTACTTTGTCCTTCACCGCGCCGCCATCGGCTCGATAGAGCACGTCCGTAAGCGCGTTATTCAAGTCCTGATGGTCTTCGTCGAGCGCCTGCGGTATCGTAGGAAAGCGTCCTCTTTCGTCCTCGACATTGGTTGATGGTCTGGCTTCGGACTCGAATTTCTGCCAGTTGGCGTGAGTCCCCATTTTCTTGGTCAGGTCTAATGGGCCTTGAACGCTGGAGCCTAAAATGCCAAGTTCGGCTGGTCCACCGTTGGCTAAGCCATGCGCATAGGTCTTGTTCTTTACCTTGCCGCCGTGTTTCTGTTGGGTGAGTCGTCCTCCCAGGCGGCGATTCTCATCGGTATCGGCGCTGGCTGGTACTGGGCCGTTCGGGAGCATAGAAATCGCATCGCTCCCGGTCGCACCGACAGTTGGCAACACAACACTCGGTCGCGGGAGTGCCCTTTGGTTGAGGTTAGCCCCCATCTGTTGACCAAGTGGAGATCGCGCCCTGACCGCCTCGTTGATTTGTCTGGCGGCTCGGGTGGTTGCTGAATTGACCATTCTACGCAGTGTGTAACCAGCTACGGGGGCAACGCCATGCGTTACCAAGCCCGTGATGGCACTTCCCAAGCCGCCACCGCCACCGAGAATGTTGCTGGCCATGCGGCCGGTATTCGTTAAGGGAGTGCCTTCGACGATAGACCGCATCTGGTCTAACTCGTCTTGCGTATAACCGCGGCGCAATTTCGGATTGAGATAAATATCCGCCATTCTCTGCCGGATGGTATTACCAAGATTCATGCCAGAATTTGGAGCACTAGACCGCAACTGCGCTTTGGTCATTGTTACGTCAAAATCAGCCGCGCTTTTCATGGCCGAATAATTGGCGTTTGCTTCTTTCAAAATTGCTGCAGCAGCTTTTGGGTCGCCTTGGATGGTATACTCCGGCGGCATGTTGGCGAGAAACTCGTCGATGTGTTGTTGCGCCGATTTCGCAGCCAGTCGTTCTGTTGCATCCGGCGAGCCCGCTGCATTTCCTAGCGTGCGACGTAGCGTTCTTAGATTGTTGACCGTCAAAAACGAGTCGTCCGGCACGTTGTAGAGCTTATTGAGAATGCCGAATGTCTTGGGTGCCACGTTGGCATCAATGCCAATTTCCGGGCTATTGAAATCGTCGATGATCTGGTCTGCAATTCGAGGCCCGGCAGCGGCAGAAATCCGAACGTCCTGCACTACCGGATTTTTATAGCCAGACGTTCCTGTCGCTGTTTCTTTCAATTGCTGAATGGTGGGGGCGGCTATTTTCTCAGGAAAACCCGCAGCAACAGAGCGAGGCGTGGTCATCGCCGCAAGGTCGGTTGTCCTATTTTGAATTGCCGCATTGGTGGCTTGTAATCTTGCCTCATCCTCGTCCGACCATTGACCGGGAACTGTAGGAGTGACGTTAACTGCCCCAGACGCCACATCGCCGGGAAGCCTAAGCGCATGGTAGGCCCTTTCGGCCAATTGAACCGGCCATGTTTGTTCAAGTTTCTGCATGAACGTCGGCGCAGGTGGCGGATTGTCTCGAAGATAAGCGTCCGGGTCGAATCCGTCAGATGGCTGCGCCAAATAGGCATCGGGATCGAAGTTGTCGTCCATTATTGTATGCCAAGCCTTTGTTTGATTTTTGTGGCACGCGGGTCTTTCGGATTGGCATTCGCCCAATCAAGCGCTCTTTGATCTTTCTCCGGTAGAGCCGATTTCTGCTCAACCGGCGAAGAGCCCTTCAGCAACTCATAGGGCCGCTCGCCTATCAAATTCTTGAACTGCTGTTCCGAAAGGCCGGAAGCAAGAGCCTGCCGTTCGCGGCCCTCAAGTTGACCGCCAAGTAGTTTCTGCGTCACGGCAACAGCACCAAGCAATTGCTCTGGGCTGCTAGTCGTGCCGAATGGCTTCCCCGCCTTTTCGCGTTCTTCTGCGGTACCGGCTCCAGCAACGCCGATGGCCTTGATGATTTCCGGCCCGACTATAGTGCCGGCCGCTTGCAGGTTGGTCGCGGCATCGGCACCAAACTCGGCACTAATCGCTGCCTTGACCTTATTCAAGGCTTGGAGGTTGTTGCCAGTTGGATCGGTAGAATATGCATTCCACGCATTGGCGAGTTGTTTCAGCGTGTCCAAATGACGAACCGCAGTGCCAAGCGCCACGGTAGACCTACCGTCAGCCCCGAGAACAAACCGCAACATCCCAGGTGATGTACGTCGCATTTCCGCAATCTGGTCTGGCGTATAACCACGCGACAGGCCCAACGCGACGCCATAGTTTTCAACAGCGTTGGAGTAATTCTGCTTGGCTCGCGCTAGAGGACTATTGCCAAAACCAGTCCCGCCCTGCGGAAGCTTGCCGGTTTCCATATAATAGATGGCGTCGGTCTTTAAGGCATCCGGTGAGCGATTATAAATCTGTGTCGGTTCAGGGAGTTCCCATCCCTGCTCGACATGCGGAGCACCTTGCGAATAATCGTAAGGTCCGGCCGCGACCAGCTTCTTGTTATATTCGATCGGGCTCTCGCCCTGGGCTAAAGGAGGCGCGGCGGTTTGCGGAGTGCCAGACAAGTTGCTGGTATCAATGGGTTTCAACGTTAAAGGATTAAGAAATCCAGGCCCGTTAGGATTGGGAATGCCCAAGACCGGATTGAAGTTTTTATCGTAGCCAACAGTCTGCGGCTTTCTTGACTCCGCTATACGCAAGAGTTCATTCGTTCTGGCGTTCTGTTCCTGTGCTGCCGCTACTCGTTCTCTATATTTTTCTTCGGATTGCCAGTTTTCCTTTTCAGCATTTAGGCGGTTCACCGCCGTATCAGCCGTCACCTGCTGAATATGCTGCTCCTGCTGCTGTTGCAGGTTTCCCAATCCACCCAATATCCCGCCGCCGATAAGGCCATGCCCGGAGAACATCCCTCCGATACCGGCGAGGATGGCTTGGGTGATGTCGGGATGCCATTGGGATGGCGCTGTAGTAGAAGTAGCGGGCGATGCTGTAGACGGGGCATAATTTGGCGATGCTAGACCGCCTGTGGGCGCTGCCTGCCCATTAAATGCCATTGCCGCAAGGTTGGGATCATTCATCCGGCCGAGGATGTCGCCAACATAAGACGAAACAGTTTTGCCGCTTGGATCGGCTACGTTGCGCTTCCATGGCGTAGGACTATCAGGAGGGGCCACGTTTCCAGGCCCAGAGAAATAAGCGACTGCGGCTCGTGCCGGATCGCCGCCATATTGGTCATAGTAGGCTGACAGGATGCGGTTGCCAACCCTGCGATTGGCGACTGGATCTCTAATGTCTTCCCCCGGCAGCGCGTATTGCCTCCAAGTCTGAGGTTCAATCTGCATCGGGCCGATTGCGCCCGCTGAACTTGTAGACGGGTTGCGGCCAAAGCTACTCTCTTGACCATAAGTCGCATTTTGCAAAGCGATCAATTTTGGATCGGTCGCCTTATTGATTGCCGCCAACCCGGCGTCTCCGCTGCTATCATCCGAAGGAACGGTCGAAACATCCAGTCCAGGATCGTCTGTGCCATTGATGGACACGTCATCATCAGGTGAGCCTCCATCGGCAAAGCTTCGCCCCCCGCGCGCCCGCAATCCATTGAACGGGGTGGCGAGGCCAGGACTAGCTATCGGCATAACCCCTTGGGGCGGCCTGTTTAACGCCTGCCCCATAGGGATGCCGAAGCCCTGACCGAAACCGCCTCCTCCACCAAGTCCCGGCATCCGCGTGCCGGGGCTTATCATCTGCCCTATCTGCTGAGCGTAGTTGGTATTGGTCGGCATTTGTGGACGCATACCAAAGCCACCAAACCCCATCGGCATTCCGCCGTAGGCAAAGCCTTGCAATTGGCTTGATGGATCAATCCGACCGCCCTCTGAAATGCGGCCGCCGCGCTTGACAAGCGCGCCCAAAGCGAGTGAATCGCCGCCACCCATTGCTATACTATCGGCAGCACCGAGATTTGGTGCCAGACCGCCTCCGCCAATGCCGATGCTGGGCATGGAGGCCGTCCATCCGCCCATGCCGGCATCGCCTGCGCCATTTGATGGCCCACCAAAAAGACTTCCTAAACCGTTATTGATACCGCTAATGGTTTTCGCGGCACCGTTGACCTGATTGAGTGTGCTCAGAAGGCTCTGCGGCGGCGGTACGGTAGGAGGCTTCGGCGGCCCATTGCCCATCGCGGAAGGCGTATTGGGAATAAGAGGAACGCTAGGAGGGCCACTCATGATATTAACGTCAAGAGCCCCATTCGTTGAACCGCCATTCGCCAGATGCAATAGGCCAGCCGCAAGCTGATTTGCGCTTTGGTCGCCGCTCAAAGCACCGGCTAGAGCGTCATACCCTACAAGCGAGTTGCTATAATCATCGCTGACAGAACCGCCATCATCAAAGGTTCGGCCGCCGTGCGCGTGACCAGAAAGCAGACTAAAGAGTGAAGGCGTCGTCTGTGTCGAACTCGTACCGCCGCTGATCGAACCAGTCCCCTCGATAATCGGGGCCTGATAGGACAATCCCGTGACGCCTATTTGGTTTAGGTACTGCTGATATTGCGCGTTCAACAATGCTTGCTGATAAGCTTGTTGGGTCGAGGCGCCAGCGGCTATCTGTTGCGCGCCCGTCCCCGTCAAGGCACCCGCTTCCGCAGGACCAAGCGAGGCCGTCTGTGTTCCGATACCTGCCAAGCTGCTGCCGATTCCGGCTGTCGTCCCCGCGAGAGCTCCATAGTCACCGCCGAGTTGGCCGGTTTCAACGCCGAGCTGTCCGGTAAGACCGCCCAACTGCCCTAGCGTACTTCCAGCCCCGACAACGCCCGAACCAAGGCTGCCGTAGACACCCCCAAGGGTCCCCATGGCAGAGCCGACACCCGCGACACCCGAACCGAAGCCGCTATAGAGACCGGCGGCGGATTGCTGTAATCCCTGCTCACCCATTGCCTCTTGAACGGCCTGCCCATAGCCGGTGTTTTCCAGCCCGGCGATCACCGGAGCTTCCGCTGCTTGTTGTTGCCCGGCTAAGACACCCTGAGCAACACCCGCCCGATCACCGCCAAAGGCATTCCCGCCAAGGATAGCTGAGCTCGTAAGTTGGTTAGCCTGAATGGCATTGCTATTGGCAAACGCATTTTCGGTCGAATTAACGACGTCATTCAGATACGGACTCATATACTGCTGGATGCTTCCAGACGTAATCGGATTGATTACGCTCTGCGCAGCCAATCCAGCCCCCATGCCGTAATATGGCAGAGCACTACCCAGCGTATTTAGACCCGATCCAACCGCACCCGCCCCAGCGCTGTAATAAGGTAACGCTCCACTGACTGTACTCGCCCCCGACCCGACCAAACCCGCGGCACCGGGCATAAGGCCCAGCCCGGCGTTAATGGCGGAATACTCATTGGGCAGAAAGTTAAGCGCCCCCGATGCAACGCCGTATCCCCCGGAAATCTGACTCCCGCCAGAATTGATAAACTTCTCAAGTGCCGCAGGCGCTTGATTGATGGTATTCTCGCCGATGATCTGTTCCCAGCTCGGCGGGGCAACATATTGGGCCGGCAAGTTGGTAAGACTCGCCCCGACAGTCTGCGCCTGACCGATAAGATTCTGGTAGTCCGCCAGAATCTGCGGGGGCGGCGAACTGGAAGTATTAGCCTGCGATGTGCAAAGTGAGCCCATCAAGACGCCTTCTGGTTAGGGCGATAGATGAAAAGTGCCCCGAGTGGAGCGCCGAAATGGCGCGAGAAAATACGAACCTTAGCTTCGGTTCGTTTGTTGGATACAACGCCGCTCATCAACGAAAGCCCGATTTTGTCAGCGCACTGCTTTGCAAACTCGAGGAGGCCGACGATGTGATTTTTCTTGCGGCAATCGGGCCGGATAAAGTGCCACAAATCCCCGAGATGCCATTCCTCAGTGTAGTAAAGCCGCGAAAGCATCAGGCAGGTCGTTGCTTCCACATCCCCCGGCGGTCCAATAACCCCGACCATAGGAGGGAATGTCAGACCCGCAGGCGGCGAAATCCCGTCATTGATAATTTTGCGAACAAGCTCTTCTGAGAATGAGAACAGTCCGTTTTCATCGTGCATCATGCGTAAGCATGCCATGAGGCTATCGGCGTCTTCGGAAGTTGCGATGCGAACGGGTGCGAGTGGAACTTCTGGCTTAGGTTGTGGAACTTCGGGCTTAGGTTCAGGCTTCCGTAGAAGATAATTTTCTTCCCTGATTTTAGTTTCTTTTTTTTCTTCGCGAGGCAAATAAACACGTTCTTGCGCGACAACGCTCGCGGCCTGCTTGTTTAGTGGTGAGGACGCCAATACGGCATCCCAATTCATTGTTAGTCTGGTCATTTTTTAGGAGCTGGAAGCGACTTAAGCTTCTTGATGTGCTTCTTGCGCTCGGCCACGACCCATTGGTCCAATGCGGAGTGACCTCTATTCACGTCCCCCGTTCCGCGAGGAAGCCGATGCACGATTTCATCAACACGACGCACTTGGTCGGGATGGAGAATGTATTCGCCACCTGCAACGATAATATCGACGGGCTTGCCGACAACACCGCCTTTGGCAAAATGCCCTATATGTGGAGGTCGTGGAATGTTTGAATGCAGATGCGGCATTGCTGGCGGATGAATGCCGAACATCCCACTCAGTGCATTTCCACCCGCTAATGTATTGCCCTGTCCGAGATGGCTGACGAAATCGGCGGGCAGTACATACGAGCCGCTGGGGACCGATATTCCGTGCTTGTCCGTCCGCCCCGGAACCGCCGATTTGATAAGTCCGGGAGGATGGACACGGGAGAGCTCCGAGAATGCCCGATGTGCGAAATAGTCCGGTGAGCCGCCGAATGCGAACTTCGCGCCGTGCTGACGGGCGTTGCGATAGGCAGCGGCGATGGCCTGACGCTGAGGATGTCCGGCCCGTACCATTTCGGATATGTTGGTTGACATAGCTGAGCGAGATGCGCTTGGGATGAGCGGCATTGCAGCTCCTCAAAATCGGAGAACGGCGAATTTTTGTCAGTTGGGACGCAGGTCGCCAGCAAAATGACTGCGGCGATTACTGCTCGTCGGTAGGAAAATTCGAGGTCTGGTTGGCGAAATCGTCTATGTCGGATGCACTCTTTTCGATGTCCGCCGCGATGGAATTGATCTTTCCAATTCCGGCGTCGGCTTTTTTTGTTGCCGCACTCAAGCGGTTCATCGCCTTATCGGCGGCGTTTTCCACATCAGTCACGACACCTTTGGCGCTATCTGCCAAAGCCTTTAGTTTCGACGGCATTTCTTCCTCATGTTTTACGGGCATTGCCAGCGCAAGTTTCAGGAACTTCAATTGCTGCGCCGACACGTAGCAGCGCCGCTCAAGCGGACAGGTTAAGTCCTTTTCCAGTTTCACAAGCCGGTCGTGCTCGGCTTCCGCATGCTTGCGTAGCTCTTCATCGGCCCCGGAAAACTCAGCCAACGCTGTGCGGAATGACTGATGACGATCCTGGTACGCCCTGCCTAAAAGCGCGGCAAGATTAGAGGTCGAAGCCATAAATCACGACTGCGGCTTGCGTATTCCCGGTTCCGAGCGACGGCAGCGTAATGGTTATCGCCGTCTGTTGTGTGGTTGCCGGTAATGGCGTGGGGAAATTGACAACGTAAGGGAGATTGGAAGTCGTCACCCCGGATTGAGTGACATAGGCAAAATTGAGCGTCCAATGTCCATCGGATACCGTGGCATTGACGGCAGCAGCAGATGTCGATCCGCTGGACGTGATGATAAAGCCATTAAGATAAGTTGTTACGCCCGATGCGCCGCCGAAGCTGGCCGTGACATTCGTGGCACCCCCGTGGGCGCTGCTAAACTGAACACTCGCCCCCGCCGGCACATTGGGAAGCTGCGCACTCGAGTTCGAGGCAACACTGCTCGTCGTTTGATTAAGATTGTTAAGCGCCTCGGTCAGGGCTTGCGCATAACTGATGAGCCGCGGATCGGTTGTCGTCCCATTGCTCATGGACGGGTACCGGCCTGGAACGCACGTACTCTCGGAGTGCCGAGCGTAGCGGAGAATCCCTTTCGTGCCGCCCAATCAAAGCGTAACGCAATCTGCCGCTTTCTTAATTCCGGCCTGATGTATTTGTTGGTCGAGTCCATCCCATATGGCCCTTTCATCACCGGGGAGTCGCCGGGATAATCGACACCATAGAGCGTGATGGAAACGGCCCCTTCACTGCCAAACCATTTCATATCGGGGATGAACTCATCCACGTACATGATGCCTTCGCCGTCCGCGATGTCGGCATATCCGGTTTCGGCATAAACCCCGGTCATCGCTTGGCCGTTAGCGTCGTAACCTTGTTCATGCTGCTGGATGAGCAAAGTTGACCATTCCGCCCCTAACGGGGTTCCGAAGGCATTTTCAGGAAGCCACGCCGAACGTCCCAGAGAACCATAGTCCCAAAGGTTCTCCAGCAGGTTCACTTTCAGATAACTATCGCATTCACCCGAACTTGCCGTGGAAGGATAGAAAATCCAAACCTCGTTGGTTGATTGACTGGCCCCGCAGAAGATATTGTTGAGGTGGTTCTGATTGAGATTGTTGAACATGGTGTCCCACAACGGGCACTCAATCGGGGTCACTCCACTATCGGAGAAGGTAAAGAAGCTATTGATTCCCACCCATAGGGTAGTGCGGCCGAGGATGGCGAATGCATGAGGAGCAATCAGTCCACACTGGGAAGCAAGCGTCGTGAACGAGTAGATAAAAGGGGTGCCGACATAGAGCATCGACCAGAGGTCGTTGTTCGTCCAGATAAGCGAGGTCTGCGGTGCCTGAATGCCGCCGATAATTTTAGTGCCAGAACCGCCGAGATGGAAACTACCCGCCTGATTGGTGGCGGATGCTGTCCAGCTATTAAAATTCCCAGCATCGGAAAAACGGATTAACAACGGGTCTTGCTGACCGCCTCCTAAGATGACCTCCGAACCGAAGGCGATGATTTGCGCCTGCGGCATGGCCACAAACGCGCCGGTATTGATCTGTGGTGCACCGCTCCCCGTTATGTTCGGATCGGGAATCCCGGCATTATTGAGAACCGCGCCTGACGAAATGGGAGGGGTATAAATCCACAACGGGCCGCCCGTATAACACACAAGGCCGTAGGTGCCGAAGTTATCAACGAACCAGGCGGACGGCGGCGGACTCGGTGCCGCCCCGGCATAAGCTAATGTCGGGGAGAAGGGCTGGTTTCCCTGATTGTTCGCTATCGTTCCCTCATAATATGAGGCAAGCGTGTTATTGAAGAACCCGAACGGCGATGCATCAAACGAAAATGTGTTGGTATCAATCACGGTAACTATTGCGGTACTACCGGCGGGAATATTCAATGAATTAAACGTGCTATGGAAGCTGACGTTGATGCTGGTTAGAACATCGAAGGTAAAGGAATTGCCGGTACTCAGCCCGTGATTTTCCAAGGTGACATTGACGGTCGGATAGGATTGGTTTTGAAACAGCGGCCAAGGGATCACAGCAAGATCGTTGACGGTCGCATTCGACGGCAAATTGAAGGTATATTCAGAAAAAGGAGTAACACCGGTTATGGTAAAGGTATGGCCGGGATGGAAAATCTGGCCGCCAATCGACATGGTGCAGAGGACTTCAACCGTGTCTCCCACAATCAAGCCGGGGGGCTGGTTTCCCTGCGCGACAGTAACCTGCCTTTGCCCGCTGAGAACTTGCATCTCAGTGGTGCCGTCCGCGGCCGCCGTTCCTTGGTTGAAGGTGAACGTATAGAGAGTACCACCCACATAAATCTGTGCACCGCCATCACCGGGCATCAGCAGATTGACGTTATCGAGCAAATCTTCGTAGGCGTGGAGTGCTCTTACAATCCCCGCCGCTGCCGTGGAAAAGAGCTGCTTCCATCCGGCGACTTTTTGCAGAAGCCCGTAACGCCAGCGAACCAGATTACCGGCAAACCAGCCCTGCCGGTTTTTGGTCTGCGTGGCCTGGACATTGAATCCAGGCGTCCACTCTAAACGGTGAAGCGCCATTGATTATTGCGGTGCCGGGACACTTGCGCGATCCCGTTGCACATTGGCTTGTGGGGTAGGTTGATAAGGCGACCAGGAGACCGATGCCGCCTTGACCCGCAATTGTTCTGTATTCACGGATGCCTTAATTGCCTCATATTGAGCATTCCACGACATTGCGGCTTGTGGGTTATCGCTTTGGCCGCCGAAATCTCTTTGGTAGCCAAACCCGAACACCATAGCCCCAGCAACAAACAATTCCGGGCAATAGGTGGAAATGAAGGTGGTTGTATTCGTCTCGGATAGCGGCGTCGGCCGAACCGTTCCTATCGTTTCCAGCGTATAGGCCATGTCAGGCGCGGGGCCGAGAATGACGTTATAAGCCCCCGCAGTGATGTTCGTACCGATGCCTGGATTACCTATCAGTGCCCAATATTCGGGTAGCGCCGAAGTGGCGGTCGCCGGATAGATGTTATTGATAAAGTCAATCCCGACCCGCGTTAGCCCCTGAAACGGGCTCAAGATGTTCAAGGACTGTGGGACAATGACATTCGTCTGCAAAGCGATAGTGCGGGTATTTGTCGTCAGCGTCGTGGTCTGTGAGGCGAGCGTGCAGAGAAAATCGAAGTCGGTATAAATCCGCTTTTCCGTATAACCAATCATGTGCGGAAGCATGTCGGTGAACGTCGTGTCACCGGCTTCGTACTTTAGAATCTTCTGCGCGATGAATTGAAATTCGTTGTAATTCATCAATACACCGGCCTGCAGGGTATTCGCGACCAATCGCTCAAAGTGTCACCCTGAGTCGTATTGACAACGATTTGCAGAATGTAGGTCACTCCCGCCAGCAATCCGGAAATCCGCTGCGTCACAACGGGAGTAACGATGCTCGGGGAACCAACCAAATGAGAGCTCGGATTGGAGTCAGTTCCCGTCTGTACGGTCAGGCTGACCGACGACACCGACGAAATGGTATCTCCGGTTGCCAGATCGTTGGTGTAATCGAACCCATACACCTGACTTTCGCCAGGGTCGGCGGGATCAAATTCACGACCGATGAAGATGGCTGCAGTCCTTAGTGGTAAGTCGGTCCGCCGAACGGCAGAACACGTGTGCGTACAATCACGTTTCGCAATTCACGCTCGCGTTCGATCTCGTTGACTAGTTCTCTGGTTCTGACAATCACATTACGGAGAAGCTGATTGACGACCTGCGATGGGAGATAGAGGACCGCCGAACCGATTTGATGCCCGACCCATTCCGTTGCCGGTACCTGGTCGTACCGCCAGAATTTATGGAATGGCGGTGGAGGCGGTGGAATACGTTTAACGAACGGCGAGACCGGCGTGCCCTGCCAGAACTTGTCGGGTTCGTAGTCCCACCGCCAGAGTTTATTGAATGGTTTGTGGGCGAGTTGGCTAATGATATTCGAGGCGAGCGGGTTCCCAACCCACTCTGATGCTGGTACTTGGTCATAGCGCCATAATCTGAAGAACGGATTGCCCGATGGAGAAGTCGATGTTGGTGTGCTTCGCGGCGTACCGACCCAATCAGTCTGTTCAGGAATGCTGGACCACCACCCGGAGACAGGCGCGTAGAGTTGAGTAAGTTGCGGTAGCGTTATTGGCTGTGATAACGGCGCTCCGACCCACCACATATCGGTCGGTGGAGTGCCCACTACAACAGGTGGTCTTACTAGGGATGCCTGAACGACAGACGGGGGAATGGTCCCTATGCTTGTTGCTATAGGTTCGCCAAGCCAATCGGGTGTCGGTTGATAGTCGTATCGCCAGAATTTATAGAATGGATTGGTTTCGGGAGGCCCTGCGGTATCCCAGTTACTCAACATCCATAATGGAACTTGCCATGGCGGATCTGGGACAATGTCGTATCTCCACAACTTGTAGAACGGTTGTGGGGTGACGTTGCGTAGCTGCTGGGAAATTCCCTCTGGTGTTCCTAACCAATCCGGTTGCGGTACGACGTCATAACGCCATAGTTTGTGATACGGGGTCGCACTCAGTTCTATCAGAATGACGGACGATTGCGGCTCGCCCAACCAATCCGGCTGCGGAACGTAGTCCCATCTCCAGAATTTAGTGGGCGACGACGGCCGATAATCGAGTTGTTGTTGGGTGTAGGCCGATTGTGGACTACCGAGCCATAAAGCCGTGTCTGTTATTAAGTCATAGCGCCAGAGCTTGGAGAACGGTTCCGTTACCGGAAGATACAGGGTGTCCGCGTTTTCCCAAAAGTTCGGATACTGCCAATCTGTCGGCGGAACGTAGTCATACCGCCAGAGTTTCGAGAATGGCTTAACGATCGGCAGATACAGCGCGTCGGCATTTTCCCAGAAATCAGGAAACTGCCACGGCGGAAACTCGGCTCCTCTTTGGGTGTAGAACGGTGCCCGCGCATTCGGGATATTGAGCGCAATATAATTGGCATTCGCGCTGGACCATGGATAAGTCCACGGCGGATCTGAAACATAATCATATCGCCAGAGCTGTTTATTCTTCGGCTTTCCTGTCAGAAGCTGGAGGGCGGACGAGCCCGGTGTCGTCCATTGCCAAATACGAGCTTCAGGTGGGCTGGGCGCATAAAATTGGGTCACATGAAGATCATTTGCGTTCCGGGCGGAACCGGAGAAGCTTTGAATGTCGCCATGATTGTGTTCATTACTTTTGTCGAGAAGGACGGAGACCAAGAGACCGCCGCAGCGGAATTGACTATTCGGTAGGCAAAATCAACGCCAGAGTTACTTGTTACCGGATTGCCTGTTAATTCGGTCCAATTCGAATCCTCGGTGTAGGATGAAATGGTACCGTTATACTCGAATGTTGCAAAACAAATTTCATTCGGCACACTAAGCGATGGACTGGTCAAGGTGAATGTCGTGCCGGAAGGTTGGGCCGCGGCCGCCACTTGATCGGCACCACCATTCGCGCCACTGACAATCGCGGCTCCGTTTGGAAACCAGTTTCCTCCACTAGTCGTCGCTGTAAATGTGCTGCCAATCGGCAGATCGGCGGCCAAATTAACGAAGTACCACAATTCTATGCTTGGATAAGACCCTGTACCGATGCTTCTGGTCGCCAGACTATACGAGTTGCTGTTCGAATCGACTAAAGTGGAAATAGTGGCCCCCGTGCTCGTGCCGTAAAGAGAGAGGACGACTAGGGAGCCACTCGGTGCATCTGCTGTCGTCGCGGCTGAAGCACTGCCGCTGGCAATGGACGCCGTCGGGGCATTCAAGATAAGTTGCGGACTCCCGATAGGCATTTCATTACCTCACGGCGTCACGTTGACAATCACCGGCCCAACTGCACCGTACACATCGAAGGAAACAACGTTGCCAGCAACGGCCACTGGCACACTATTGTTCTGCGTATCTGTCGCGGTAACATGACTCGGAGGAGATGCCTCGGTCAGGTTGTAGGTGTAGGCACTGGAGGGCGGCCAAGTGCTGCCTTGTCCGACCCAAACGATATGCGTATGACTGCCGGATTTGTGCAGGGTAATCTGATAAAGCGGCACTGTACTTATTTCAGCGGCATCGAATGATGTAGTGCCTGCGCAAGCAGTCGTTATTGCCGCCATTGCCGTGGCCGCAGGAAGCGCCGAGTAAGTAAACGTGCCTCCTCCGGTATCCACCCAACTGAACAAACCAAACCCTGTATTGGAAATCGCCTCGTAAATGCAGCACATATAGACTTGCGAGATAATCGCGCTGCCAAGGGTTTCCGCAATCACTACAGCCTTGAGGGCTTCGGTCGGCGCCTGATAACTTCCAGTAGGGGCGCCAACTTCATTCGCATAAATTGGCTTGCCGTTTCCAGCCGAGGAAACAAATGAGGAGCACAAAGAAGTAAAAATATCTGGTGTATTGCCAGAATAGCTATACGGATGAAACCCAATCCCAGCAAGATCGGACCAAACCGTTATGTCAGAAGCTATGGCTGCAACGAATGTATCAGGATCTATGAAACCAGAACCACCGCCCGGAGAAAGTCCACCAGTAATAATTTGCGCCGATGAATTGGAGGCGATAATCGCCGGTACAGCCGCATTGACAAGCGCCGAGTAGTTCGTCGTACTGGCGGCTGGCGCCCAGGAATATTGCCCAGCCCCATTCGAGATATTTTCTTCATTCCATATTTCAAAAATGAAATTGCTTGTTCCATAGTGAGCAACACATGTGTTGGCATAATTCACAAAAGCAGTTCGTCCCGTAGCATCTGCAGGTCCGGTATAATAACTACTTTCGTAAAGAGTATTGCTATATGCAAATACCACACTGACGGTAATGCCAGCAGTAGTCACCCCGGTAATCGAACTATCGTGCGGAAAACTGTAAACGCCTTTGCTGGTTTCTATATCCGGCCAATCACATATATCCATCCGCAGAACAGTAGCGCCCAATGCCTGACAAACCGCGGTATTGGTCGCACCAGAAATCGGATGCGCACCGTCATCATCGATAGTTGCGTGCGAATTGATGCCCCATAACGGTAATGTAGTTGCATTGGTGAACAACGTCGATGCGTTGATGCTGTAAAGTGGCGTTAGCTGCACGACCCCAACAGGGATCGATTGAATAACCGCCCCCGGCATCACATCACCAATAAAGCTTGCGGAGGTAGTGAAGGAGTGGTCACCGGCGTAATGGAAGAATTATAGGTAAAGATGATTACGCCTGGCTGACTGGTTCCAGGAGAACCACCGCTAAATGCTCCGCCAGCCGCTGCCCCGTAGAGTCCTCCGTTCCCGCCGTTGCCCGCACTTGAGCCGCCGCCTCCGCCGCCGCCCGATCCGGCAGAACCGCCCGCCGTCAAAGTCCATTCAGCTCCAGGCGAACCATTCGTTTGTGCGGCGCCACCAGCTCCACCCGAGCCGTTATCGCCGTTACCGCCGGTCCCGCCGACGCCCCCGCTGATGTCGCCGCCGACGCCACCATTGCCGTTTGGTCCCGCCGCACCACCGCCGCCCGCACCGCCGCCGCCCGTGCGTGTACCGCCGTTTCCGCCGGTAAAAGTCGTCTTGCCAAAGGAATTGGTTCCGTGCGTTGCTCCCGTAGCGGTCGTCGCCGTATTGCCGCCCGAAGCAAGTATCGTCGTCCCGACAGTGTTATCCGTGAAAACCGTGTCGGCAGTTCCTGCTGATCCAATTGATCCCAAGGTGCCGCCAGCGACTCCAATTTGCAGCGTGATGGAGTCGCCTTTCGCCATGCCCCCAAACCATGACACGCTATTATCCCCGAGAGCATAACTTCCACCTGCTCCGCCCCCGCCACTGCCCGAACTGTTGCCCGCCGCACCGATTGCCTCGACCGAAATTATCGAGACAAAATCAGACGGGATTGTGAACGATGTCCCGCTGGTTATCGCAACAACACCAACCGAACCCATTTAACGCAGCAACATATTCGGCGGTTGGCAATTGGACACGCCCGGCTTTAACCTGTCGTCCGGCAATGCCGATTCCAGAACCGACTTCATACACGCATCGCAAATCACCGGCTCGAAAGCATGATCGGTGATTTTCAGAACCTTGCGTAATGGCTCGTAGTCAGTTGAATTACGCGGTTTTCCGGAGTGCTTCATGGTGATGGTGAACGGCTTCAAGCACCACTGACACACATCAGCAAGCAAAGACCCCACCGGCCCATGCGGGCGCCGGGGTTCCAAGCTTTTAAGTTTTTGTTCGGGGGTCAAAGACACTTGCTTGGGTGCAAGTGCCTGCTGGCGCATTTCTTCGGTAAAGCCGTTAGCAAGAGGGCGCGGCTTTTCTTGCTGCGCCCTCCAGTCATCGTAGATTTGCTTCCAACGCGGGACTTCTGCCATTATAGGCTCATAGAACTCCCGCTAAACCATTGATATTAAAGCGGCTCATATATTGCATGCACGCCTATACTTCCGGGCGTACCCCCAGTGAACGCACTGAGCGACACTTCCCCGAGCGACGCGGTATTGCCCACGATGTCCACGCACTCATCCCACTTATTTGCGCGCCAGAAATACACACCACCGAACGCATTGAGCGAGCAGTTCATCAAATGCAGAGTGCTTGAACGTTGCGGAACGGTCGTGGCGCCATTCCCCGTAACAGGTGCCGCCGCAAGCGCTGCGGTCGCGGTGTCCATCGCCGCATCCATGCCACCCGTGCCGAAGACAATCGAAGTCGCGGCAACGGTGGAGTCGCGCGAGAGGATCATGTAAGTAGGCGAAGAAGACGACGCAGCTTGTCCCGAGATGGAAATCTCATGGACTTTGTTCTGCTGGGTAGCGGTGCCCCCCTGAAGGAAGAAGGGAAAGGTGGTAGCGACAAGGTTGGTCGTGTCCGCGGTCGCGGTAGGCGTAATGGTGGTATAGGAGATGATGCGGCGAGCCATAGGGCTGTCCTTTCAGTTGATGGGGAGTTGCGCGCCGCGCGGGATGAAAGCGACAGCCTGCCGCTTAGATTTGAACTATCGCGATTTTCCGCAGATAGTTTTCAATCCGTTGCTTGAACGGAATGCATTCATGCGTAAGCTTGAAATTCACTGCGCAATTATCACAAATGTACTTGTCGCACTTTGGACAGGTATTGCGCGGACGAACACGGTCGGGCCGAAGAACTATTTGCTTCTGACAGTGCGAGCAGGACTTGGTTCCCGCCTCGAACTTCTTTCCCTTGCCGAAAATCTCATGGGCGTGGAATGGAATACCGCCCTTCAGACACTGCGCTTCGGTAAGTCCGGGACTTTCCGAGTGGTCGATTAAGAGGTAGCTTTCGCCGTCGTTACGCCGCCTGGGCATCTTTTTGCTTTAGCTCTTCCCATCCAGCGACCAGGTTCTCGAATGTGTCTTTCTTCCAGAGAAAGCGCTGATCAGGCCGCGCCCACGGGAATTGCTCACCAATCTTGACCCCGTGGCAATCGCGCCAGAATAACCCGGTATTCGGTTCGTAATCCGGCCCGATGTCGGTAGGAACCACTTCAACCCAAGGAAAGTCACTGAACTGACATAACGCAATCGGGCCGTTGGCAATCAGCCAATTAGTCTTGGCTTCCTGATAAGCGGCCATACGGCAGTGCAAGTCCTTGGACGCATCCGGCCATGTCTCCCAGCGCCCTAACGGTTCATCGGCCTTCGCGGTATCTCGAATGAAGACTACCTTCTCGCCCTGCTCTTGCAGGTACCGGCCGAATCTCGTCCATGCTTCAATGTTGCTATTACGCGCCGGCCAATGGTCGGCTTCTCGCAAGGTAATAGTGACATAACCGGGAAATTTTGACCGCTTGGTCGTCCGAAGTTTCGGTATCTTCTGCCCGACCTGCCACGCCATCACAATCTCGCGGGCGACAAACATTTCTCTACGAGTACCGTAAATCGCTTTCTCGTCCTCTACCGCGCCGATAAGAGACAGCGCCGGTCTAAAAACGTTATTCAGCCACGCCATTCGATTAGGATCGGACTTGGTTCTTTCAGGATCGGCACCGAACCAGAACCCGACTTTCAATGGGGCGGGTGCCCCTTCCCGCACCCTTTGCATCTCCGCAGTAATCAACCAAACGATAAAATCAAAGCCAAGTGGATCATGGGCCATCGAGTAGACCACATGACTGACATCAAGGCTCGGATCAGGTTTAGGCAGCGACCAATTCAGGATCGAGGCTTCCAACCGTTTCCGCAATGCAGTTATTGCCTGATACGCCGCACGCTCTAAATGAATAACCCCCGCATAATCCGCACAAGCAATTCTGTCATCTTCGGCGTCAATCATAACAACCGAAACGTGATCGAACCGCCGAGTCTTGGCGAGATAGTAATAGTTCTCCAGGATTTCGAGGATTTCAGGACTGGACTCAGGCACGATAGAGAATCCCGATCCCCATCAAAGAATCCTCGGTAATGATTTCCTCGTGGCGATATTTACGTTTGATCTCTTGCCACAAACGGGGGACATCAACCGAAAGCCCATCGTGCGATTGCACTTCGGAAGGCGCCGCGATGTCATGCAAAACAACCATCCGTGCCATTGGTGAATAGAACAGGAAGTCCCGCTTTACGGCCTCGTAGCTGTGGTCCGCATCAATAACCACGGCGTGATAAGGGGCGTGCTCACTTACCCGCTTGATGACTTCCGCCGCACTACTCGGCCCAAAGACCGCGCTGACATCCCGGCCGATGGATTTAAGCCTCTTTAATGCAGCCAGGAGGATCGCCGTAGAACCATCATCGCCAAAAGGACCGCCGGGAAAATCCACGGCAACGCCTCTTGAACCCATGGGCAACGCTTGCATAATCCGTTCAAAGCTGCCCCCATACCGCGCTCCGATTTCCAGATAGGAGCGAACCCCCTCCCTCTGAAACACTTCAATCAGGCGATCAAGCTCGTCGGGATGCTGTAGCGGTTTGGCGTAGGACTCATTGGCAATGCCGGGAAACATATTCATGCGGCGCTCACCAATTTCGAGTCCCACGCCGCTACCAAGTTCTCATATGTATCCGGCTTCCAGATAATACGCTGGTTCTGTTTCGCCCAAGGATACTGCTCCCCGAAGGACATGCCCGCAGTTTTCTGCCAGAAATCCTCCGCCTCCTTTGGATCGATCGTTACGAATTGCATCCACGGTGCGTCGGAAAAGACGGCTAGACTCACTGGCCCGTTGGAAACAAAGAAGTTCATCTTCGCTTCGTCGTATAGGGCTAGACGGTCCTCCAAGTTGACAGAGGCCTCCGGGCAGGTCTTAAGACCGCGGAATGATTCAAATGCCTTGCTCGTATCGCGAACAACAACGACCTTTTCCCCTACACCCTCGAGATACCGCCCGAACTGATACCAGTCGTTCAATCGGCTATTGCGTTCCGACCAATGATCGGCCTCGCGGAGCGTAATAGTGATGTAGCCGGGGAAGAGAGATTTCTTGCTCGGGATGAATTTCGGGACTTCTTCACCATCCCGCGCCGCTTGAACCACGTCCTTGACGACGTAGCTTTCCTTGTACCAGCCGTGCGGGTCGGCAACCTCAACCCCGCCGAACATCTTTAACAGCGGCCGGAAGATATTATTGAGGTAGTTTTGTCTTGCTTCCCGCTGCGGAATCCCGTCCGGGTTTCTTCCCTCCCAGAAGCAGACTTTCAAAGGACCGTCAGCCTTGAAGCGCTTTCGGGTCATTTCCGCGTTGATCAGCCAGACCAGAAAATCGAACCCCAGCGGACACGTCAGCATCGAGTAGACAAAGTAGCTGGCGTCGAGAACCGGATTTCTGGGAGGAAGCATCCAGTTTTCCATCGACTGCCGCAATTGACCGCCGATGTTTGTTATGGCCTCCAATAAGAGATATTGCATGGTGATGTGGCCGCCATGCCCGCCATAGGGCACGCCGGTTTTCCCCACCATCGTCACCGCGGCGGCTTCGTAGGGGTTCTTTTTGGCTTCGTCCAGATAATGCTGGAGAAAGTCAACAATCTGCTGATTGGCTGCCACGTCTCACCTTTATTTGCCTAGTCCCTAGGCGACATTCGCCACCGTGACCCCGTTCGGGGGGCTTGCGGAGGAAGGAAGTGGAATGTTGATGCTGACTGTATTGTTTGAGGTATTGACCGAGAGAACTTCGACCTGGGCGAAGTTGCCATTGTTCATCTGCACAGTGATGAACTGATCGACGGAAAATCCACTTACGGACGCGAGATAAAGTGTGGACGCGCCGGAAGCGGCATATTGCGCTAACTGTGTAGACGCTGGGCTGCTTTCGTCCGCCGTAAAAGCCTCTACACTAGCAAATTGGATAGGGAGCGGGTCTGGCGGGAGAATAATAGTCAAAAGCTGAGGCTGCGGCGTGTCGAGGCAAGTTCTGCAAAAAAGCAGGTATTTGTTTATCAGTTGCGTTCCGGTGTAATCATATTGCCACGAGAGACTTCGAAAATTCTCCCAAATTCCGCAACGCTGACACACGCCAAATGCTGATGGGTCAGAAGAATTAGCGATAGCCCTCCCGGCGCGCGATGCGTAAGCCATCAGGCGGCCCTTGCAAACTCGCCAAAGGCAGCGCGAGCCTCCTTCAGATATGCGTCATGCGCCAACTCTGGACTGTCGTAGATCCCGAGGTATTTGGTTTTTCCGCAGAGGTGGATGTAAGACACCCACTTATTGTGATGCTTGACTACGCCCTTATAGCCACTTTTGTTGTTTGGTCGGCGCCTCATATTTCCAGCATTCTGCTGGGGCCGCGCTTCGCGCAAATTACACCAACGATTATCCGACCTCTCACCGTTTATGTGGTCGATATCTTCTGGCCATCGACCGACCATCAATACAAATGCGATGCGATGTGCAAAGGTGTGCATACCGTCGATGCTTAGTTCGATGTAACCACCAGAATGTTTGCTACCCGCAATCTTTCCAGCGCGAACACGAGGCCGAGCTTTCCACCGGAGTAACCCAGTGTCAGGATCGTAGACGATTAACTCTCTCAGGCGCTCAACGCTGAGCATTTGACTCCTCACGGCCTAAAATAATTATCCAGGGCCGGCGACACATACAACGGCACATTCTCAGTGTACTGTTTGGAGAATTTGCCCCAAGCGTCGAGATAGTCTGCCTTGCGGATCGCCTCTAGCGATGGAGCGAAGTGCCTTGCTAAGCGATACGCGAGTCCTGCGGCAAAGGCGTCAAGCGCAAGGTAAGGAACGTCTGGCTGGTTTCCGCCTGCAAACGTCGCATCTTGAATTTGACTGTAGGACCAGAAGTTCAACGTATAGGTCGCATTGCCATCGGGAATTGGCCAAAGTGTAATAGTTGGGGAGAGGATACGATCAAACCAATATGAAGTCGGAAAGCCTTGTTGCGTCGGATACGAGAGCGAGGCGTAATCAGTTCGCGAGAATGGGGTGATGAACCGATTGAGTGCGGGTGAGTCGACGGAGATGTACGCTTCCGTTATCATCACGACGCTAGACGGAATGCTGTAAGTGCCCGTGCCCTGTGTCAATGCCTGCTGTTGTAGAGTTTCCTTCCACAACAGAATGCCGTCATTGGCCCATTCAGCTTGAAGAAGATTGCCTTCGAGCCTGAGTTGTAGGCAATGGTCCTGGGTCAGGGCCGCAGGCTTGATCTGAATACGCGACCATGCGTTTAATGCGAGGTCGGCAATTGATGGGGCGAATGCGGTAGTCCCACTCGTCGTCATCAGTTGCCGAAGCCCAACCCAGCCTGCAGTACGGTAATGGTCGCGTAAGATGAGGTCGTGTTGGTCGTTTGCGTCAGCCGCAGTGCAGTAACGGGAAACGAAAACGTATTGGTTGCGTCCAAGTTGGTCGTCTTGTTCGACATAATCGCATTGACCCACAACGCTGGGAACACACCATTCACCGGATTGTTGAGGTCTTCGTAGGTATATTCGACGTTGTACGTGATCGTTCCGCTGACGACGACACTCACCCCGAGATTAAGCGGCGTGGTATGGTAATCAGCGTTGAACCACGGCGTAGACGCAACGCCATTCGTACCAGCTTCGACGTTTCCAGAAGTCGCCGCATCGACCGAAATCTGCGTGACTGTCTTGAAGTCGTTACTGGTATAAACGGCAGAGCCGTTCGTGCCCTTAATGGCTTCGCTGATATTTTGCTTAGTCCGATTGGTGCCGTAGATAGTAAAAGTCCGCGCCGTTTCGTTGCTGGTCGTGGTGATTGCAACGCGGCGCGGATTGTCAAGTGTTGCCACCCCGCCAGACACCAGCGAGCCGGACAAAGTAAGATTGGTGGCTTGCGCGGGTGCCTGGGCGGTAGCGATGCCATTGGTCGTCAATGGCGACAACGGCCCAAGTTGGGTGAACCAAGGATTGGCCATTTAGCCCTTCCCAATATTTGGGTACTTTGCGTGAACCTTCCGGCGCACAGCAGCTTGCTCTGACGGAGAGCCGTGCTGTGCAACGCGCGCCAAGGCGTTACGAGCGTGAGAAGCATCCGGGATTGGATAGCTTCCCGCACCCGCCCCCTTCGGACCTTCGCCCTTACCTGGAAGGGCGAAGTCCGATTTGGGCAGATGCTGACGCTCGCCAGCGGTCAAACGACCGCCGCTTGCGCGTTTATCGGCCGCCGCCGAGCTCAGTCCCGGACGTGTTCTCCGGCATCCGAGCCGACGTGATGCACCTTCGCTGCCGAGCTGAGTGGGTGCTGGTCTGCGCCAGTCCTCCCACCTTTCGCCCGGCCGCCGCGACGGAACTTGTCCTGATGGTGCTTGGTACGTCCGCCTTCGGCCTTCATGTGGTGCATGGAGTGCTTCTTGACTTTGGCATGGACAGAACCGCCGTGCTTGCGCTCTTCGCCTTCCGCTTCCTTGCGGACGTTGGAATCGCCGCCGGCATAGTAATCGGCCTTGCCGCCGTCTTTCTTTTTCTCGTGGTGCTTGTGACGATGCTTCATGGAAGTTGTCCTTAAGTTGCCGCAACGGCAATGCCGGCAAGGGCCGTGCTATTGGTGCCGCCGGTTGAGATGCCGACAATGTAGGTTGACGTGCCGGAGGTCGCGATCGCCGTCGCCCCGAGGCTGATGCTGTTCGGCGTGAGCAATGCCGCCCCGCCGTTCGTCGCATTGATAGCCAATGCCACGCTGATGTTCGTCGCGTTCGTCATCAAAGCGTCATTGATGAACTGACAATCATCAAACAGGAAATAACCGCTGATGGTATTCGACAGCGCGGTCACATGCGTATTGCCGACAATCACCGATTGCATCGGGAAAACGCAACTCTGGAACTTTGAAGATCCAGCACCTGCCAACAACCCAACCGTGGCGTTGGCATTCGTGCCGCGCGCCACTGCATCACCGCCGATGATGCAATTCTGAAAGGTGTTGTTGGTCGAGGCCATCGTCAATGCGCGTGTGCCGGCGGCGTTTGCCGCTAGAGCAGCACCACACTGATTGATATTGCAGTTGATATACGTGTTCTGGCCGCCGGCCTCCGCCCACGCAACCTGATTGGTCGCCTGTGCGATACCACTGAGAACCGAGACGTTCTGGAAGATGCATCCAGTTGCCGTTACGTTAACCAGTGGGGTAATGGCACCCGAACTTGCCGCCGTATTGGCAACCGAGATCGAAGCCGTGCCGTAGTTGCCTCCGGTCAGCCCGATCAGGTGGGTGTTGTTCTTGGACCACGTAAGGGTTGCTGTCGGGCTATAGGTGCCCGTCAGGAAGATCACGTCGTTGTTGCCCGCTGTCGCAGCCGTCAGGGCTTGCGTCAGCGTGGCAAACGGGTCTTGCGGCCCGCCAGTATTGCCGTCCGAACCTGTGGTGGCATTTACCCAGAAGTAGTTTCCACCAAACGGCAACATGCTCGACACGCCATAAAGCGGCATGCCGAACTGGCAGACCAAATAGTTGAGGTCTGAATTTCCAGCCATGTTGGTATGCCTTTCTTACGAAGTTGGCGTGTTGCCGTACAGCGCGCGAGGATCGTTGTAGTTGAAGCTAAAACGCTCGAACGCCTTGACGAGCAAGTTGTCCGTGGTGAAGTCAACCTGCAAATCCATCTCGAACGGAATGCGCTCGAGATAAAGCAGGCCTGGTACGTCAGTCTTGATGTACCAAGGATACTGCGAGGTGAAGAACACGTTCTTCACGTAGTCGGTGATGCCGCCAGCCGTTGAGGGAATGGCGTTGACATCGTTCATCGCCGTACCCGGACGGAGGTCCGTTCTCAACAGACGGATCGCCACCGGCTCGTTCTGCGGATGAATAACGAGCAACTTGCCCGTTGCCATCATGCGCAAGCCCGCGTTGTCGTAGAATCCGGTCTGAATGGAGATCATTGCATTAAGCAATGACGCTTCGTTCAAGTCCGCCTGAATAGAGGGCGTATTGGCGAAAGTCGAAACGCCATTCGAGCCACCGGGCGGGATCGGATGCGCCGTGTTCAGAAGCGAGACGCCATCGCCAACGACTGTGGCGTCGTAGGTGGTTGCGTTGTTGAACACGTTCGCGCCGTAGATTTCCTTGGTCTGCGCATAGGAACGTTGCAGGCCAAGGTTATTCGGCCGGAACTGCGACTTATACAGGTTGTCGTCGATGGTGTTGCGGGTGATCGCATAACCCAATCCAATACCAACATGGATCTGGTTATAGACAAACGCCTCACCCGAGTTGTTGTCGAAGAACGTGTTACCGCCGTCGTTCTTGACTTGAGCGAGAGGAAGGTAGCGCATGGAAGCGGTACGTTCCTGGTTCATTTCAGATTTGCCGGTGTCGAACAGCTTGCCCCAGATATTGGGCCACTGCGTATATTCACCGACAACACCGCGGAGTCCCGGTTTCAGGAGGTCCGCGATAGCACCAAGATTGATAGCCATTGCGAATGCTCCTTACGAAATACCGGTGATACCGGTTTTGTAGATCATGTTGTTGAATGCGACCTCTAGCCAGTTGTAGCCGGAAGTAGCGACGGGATCGGTGGGGCCGTTCGGAACGCCGGTGATGATGAACGGATACGTATTCGACGTTGACACGGCATTGATGTACATGCCGGAGAAGCCGGTATTCGTTGCTCCCGTCCCGACTGCGAGTTGCGCGTTCTGGCCTACATCGGCAAACGGGAATCCCGCCGAAGATGCTTGAACGAGAAACTTCGCAAACGGGTCGTCACAGACAAACGCCGTGATGTCGCCGTTCGCGTCGGTCGTGCCGGGCCACCAGCGGGAATAGATGATCTGCTTCGTGGCAACGGACTGATACGAACAACCGTAGAAGATGCCGGCGAGGGCAACGGTGCCGGCCGTGGCTTGAGTGATGTAACCGTTAGCAGAGCCGGTCACCGGAACAACCGCATCGCCGTAATAGATCGCCGTCGAGTTGGTCGAGGAGATCAAACGATTGGTAATGCGGTAGTTGGAGGTGCCGCCGCCAAGAGTGCTGCTTTGGGAAAACCCAAAGGGCGCATTGGAATTGGCCATAGAAATGTCCTGTCATCGGCATCGCATGGTCCTCCATGAGCTTGCCAAGGTGAGTGTCGCGACCCGCGACAGGTTTTGAGATTGAGCTGACCGGCTAGCCTAGACAGTCAGGTGAGAGCCGCACATGCGGTTTTATTCTTCAACCGGAATCGGCCGCATTGCCTGTTCTTGAATGCCGCCGGGGTTGCCTTTGAAATTGCCAAACTCTTTTGGCGTAAGCCGTGAAACGCCGTTCTTTCGGTTCTGATCCTGGAGTTGCTGGTCGGCAAGGCGCTTGGTTTCGGCGCGGGCTTTCTCCTCAAGTTCCTTCGGCCGCGCCATCAACAACATGCCGTCCGTAATCGCCGGCCCAGCCGCGCCATCGGCATAGAGTTCATGGACTTCCTGCATATCGACGGGCTCAAAGCCCTGCCGCCGCATGAGTGCAAGATGCGAAACTTGTTCCTCGCCTTTAACGGTATGCGCCTTCCATTCAAATGAAATATCGGGATACCGCTCGCGAATTGAACTTGGTAATTCAAGGCGGTTCTGATTGGTGGCGAACTCGCGGGTTTTATTCCGCAGCCTATCACGCAATGAAGGACGGCTATTCTCACGCAATGGAGGCCGCCCGGGGCCGCGCTTTTCGACAAATGTCTCGCTCATGACGACACCAAATCGCCTTTCCAGGAGCCGCTAGGACATGTGTAAATGTAAGGGGAAAAAACAGCAGGCGACTTACCAAGTTCAGCAACGCGCTCTTTAATGCGCACCCACTGCTTAGGAGTGGGAATATTGATACATTCAGTATAACCGTCGAACCACCATTTGAACTCTTCTGCGGTCATTTATTGCTTTCCTCAAATGCTGTCGCGGCGTCTTGGACAATGTGGCGGATGGTGGCGGCAGATAACGGCGCGCAACTAGAAACGTCGTAAATCATCATATCCAGGCGTAGACGCGCACCCATCCGCATCAAATAATCGCCGATAGCGTTTTCTATTGCAGCTTCTTTGCTCAATGCTGATAGCGGCCGATCTTGCCGTCCGCTTCCAAGGCTTTCAGGTTGTTCCAATAGTCAATCTCCCGCTCCCGTTCGGTTTTCTTCGGGTCGCCGTAAAGATGCGCGGCTTCGACCTGTTCTTTGGTCAAGGTAATGCGCTGGCGACCATTGGAAGAACCATCACGCGACACTGGAGCGGCCACGGGAGCTTGCCTTTGTTTCGGCGGAGGATCGTCCACTTGCTTCGGCGGATTAAGCTTCCCCTCGATATATGAGAAATATTCGGGAGTGTCGGGGCGGATGCCGTCGTCCTCGGATGCATAGTGAGCTGCAAGTACGCGGCTGTGGAGTCGCGGCATACCGCGCCCGTCCTTGACCACCAAATCGCGATGCTGCCTTAGCCAAGCCTGGCTCGCGGGTGGAAACGCGCTGATGAATTGCTCGGTCGGATCCTGCTGAACTTGAGGCTGTTCAACACGCCCCTCGATACGCTGTCCTTGTGGAGGAACCGACGCCTTGATGTGCTCAAGCTGAACTAGGCGGGCACTGGCGAGAGCAATCGCCTTTTGGGCTTCCGCCGCCTTGTCCCATTCCCCGGCTTCCATGGCCCGTTTATATTCGACGGTCGCCATATCGGTTTCGCGCGTGGCCGCTTCCATCGCCGTTGCAATGGTGTTCAACTGCTCGGACTGAACCTGCCCGCGGTATTGGGTTGCTTCCTGTTCCCGGTCTCGTGCTCTTTGCTCGGCGGCAACGCGTTCACGCCGTTCGGCCTCAGCGGTTTCCCGCGCCGCTTTCTCCGCCGCTTGGGCAGAGGCTAATTGCTGCTGGAGTTTTTCCGCTGCTTCGTCGGCGGCCGACTTGTCGGGTTCTTTCTTCTCGACAACTTCGACAGCCGGTTCCTTTTCAAGAGCTTTGATTTCTTCGTCGGTCATCAGTACACCACGTCCGGCTCGTCAAGAATCATGCGAATCTCAAAATCCCTGACTACGCGACAAAGCTGATTATGGAGCTGAGTTTTACGCCCGTCAGTCACCCACATTTGCACCCAATCGCCTACTTTGGCCTTTTCTTCTTCGTTGAACTTGTAGTCGTCGCTATCAACGAACGCCTGTGAGCCGAGCTTCAGAACCAATCCGACTTTGCCTTGGTGCTCATCTTCCTTCCGGGTAACATCAGAAAGGAAAATTCCTGAAGCAGTTTTTTCCGGTCGAAGATAAACCCCGAGCAACACTTGATTGCCAGTTAAGCTACGTACACCCTTCAAATGCTTGACCCGATCCCAAATCTCCTTCGCGGGATCGTTTTCGTGTACCATCTTCATTGCAGAAGGCATCAATCACCCTTGATTGTCGTAGAGTTTGGATTCGACCTGTTCGCAGATAGCGATAACGTCCGTTATCGCCTGCAAGTAGCCGACGCGGTTTTTGTAGTCGTCAAATGACAATGCTATGCCGGAGCACAGCAGTCGTTTCAGTGGTTCGGTTTTTTCGTCCAGTTCGCGCCGCAGCGCGGCGTGAAAGCCGTCGCGGATCACGCGGCTTTTTCAATTATCGGGGCCTTCCTTGAAGCCCGCACCAATCGGCAAAACGCACCAACCTTACGCCAATTCTTGTCCGCAAAGCACTTTCGGTCAGTTATGAAATCCATGTCCGGCCCGTTAATGTCGTATTTCTGCACAACGTAAACGTCGGAGATTTCTTCTTCCAAGCGGATACGCCAGTAAATCCGCCCATCTTTTTCGGAAAGGTAATTGTCAAGCTGCCGATGCATCATCACGGCAACAACCTTCTCTCCAACCTTTTCGTCGCCAGGTCTTACAAATGAATGAGCAAAAAACTCACGATATGGCTCACCAATTTCGCAAATCGCCGCCGGAATCCCGTCAGTCTGATCCTCAAACCCATTGAGCCAGTCGTGCAGTTCCTTGAAGGTCTCAGGATACAACTTTGCTTTTGCCATCTTGCCCTCCGGGCGTAAGCGCACCACGCTTTAGTTCGGCTTCTTCTCCACCACTTGCCAATGCGGCGCGGAGACAATCATCATTGCCCCGTTCGCCAGCAGGATTTGATAATAGTTGGCGTCCACGACATCCAACGTTGGCTCGCCCTCAATATCGAGCATCCCCATAATGGGGCAGACCATCGGATTGCCGTAGAGCTCGACTTCTACAGACAGGCAGCGCATTAAACTTTCTTCGGCTTGGCGTGCGCTTTCTTGCCGTAGGCTTTAATCTTTTCCTTGCGGCCGTCGCCCGTCAGTGACCCAGCATCAAACGTCCGGCCGCCTTTCTTGAAGCCTTTCGGCGCACCAAGCTTTTGCGCGTGCGCCGTCTTGACCTTCTGCGGATACTGCGGGGCTGTGGATGACGCCACTTTGCCGCCGCGCTTGAACGCGCGCCCACCCGCCGCGTGTGGCGGCATCATCGGCGGCATTCCGGGCCTTGGCGGAAGAGCACCGGGCGGCAGACCGGGAGGGGGTCCTGCCGGCCCGGGCATACCCGCAGCCATTCCCGGAGGAGCTATGGCAGGAGGTGCTGCGGGGCGAGGCATCGGAGGCGGCATCATGGGAGCCTGATGCGGGCTGACCATGACATTGACGGTCGTGCCTTTGTGCTTGGTACGGCCGCCACGAGCGAACTTGCCGAGATTTCGCTTGGGCTTTTTGCCTTCGGCGCCAACAGAAGCAAGACCGACAGAAGCCTGCGGGCCGTTGGGAATCTCCTGCCCCGGCTTTTCGGCCATGAACATGCCGCCGCCGGATGTGCCGCCGGTTGAAGTATTGCCAGCCGGATTGCGCGGCGTGCCATGGTAGCCGGCAATGCGTCTTAGCTTGTCGGCGTGCCCGTCGCGGGCTTCTTTCAGGTGCGGGTGCATATTATATTAGCCTTTCGGAGGGCGCCATGAACCATACAACCGCTCGCAAAGGAAAACGTATCCACGTTATCTTGGTGAACGGCCGGGCATTCATTGACAAACTAGTGGCCAACAAAAGCCAGCATTACGAGTTTGAGCGAGAGGGCCGAATTGCGAAAGAGAGTATCAGGTCGTTCTCAATTGCGCGGAAAGCTGCCTAGATGAGATCCGCCAGCAACTCGATTAGATAGCGGCGCGCGTTCGGCACCGTATCCCACTTGGCAAAGCCGCGAGTTTCCGAAACTTTCGCCTCGATAAACAACTCAATCGCGTCCGCCAATTCTTCCGTTTTGACGCGGCGCTGTTCGGCAGCGATTTCAGCCAACCTCTCAGCGGAAAGCGGAGCCGTGGACCAATTCTTTGCTAACTCGACAGGCGGCACAACCTCATCGCCAATGTCGATTTTATGTGACTGCGTAGATGATATTTTCCGTTTAGCGCTCACTCTACCTTCCCCTGATGCGCTTCACGCTGCACATCCGCCTGCTGCTGCGCTTGCGCTAAATCCGACTGCGTACTGATGTGGTGCTGTAACAAATCGGATTGTGTATCAATCTGATGCTTGTGTAGGTCAGCCGCACGATCCGCGTTCTGCTGCTGTAAATTCGCCACGCGATCCGCACGCCGTTGCTGTGCATCCATTTGCTGTTGCTGCGCGTCCAATGCCATCTGCTTGCGAGCGTTTGCCTGGTCGTCTTGATGAATGACTTGCTCGCGCGCCAGATTGATGATGGCGACATTCTCTTCCATCTGCGATTTCTTCGCTTCGGTCAGATTGTCGAGCGAGGATTGCTGTTGCTTGGTCTGCGCGTCCATCAATTTCGCGGATGCCGTCTTATCGGCCGCCTGCGCGCTTTGCATCGCCGCCTGTCCCTTCAAATCAGGAGGCGCCTGCGGAGGTGCATTCGATTTCAGGGCCTCGATATCCCCGATCCCCATCATCTGCATGCCGCGGGTTTTAATCGCCACCTGATCCCAGGCGGGATCGTTCATGGTCAACTGCACCAAAGCCGCCGCCTTCATAATCCGCTCCATTTGGGACGCGGTGTTCGGATCTGCACGCGGCACTAGCTGAAAGTTCTCTAGAGCGGCTAGAAATTTAACCTTCCGTTTTTCATCAGCCTGCTCTTGCGCCTGCTCGGTGGCAATGAGCGACGGATCGACTTGCGATTCCTGGGCAATGAACAGTTCTAAGACTTTGGACTTCTTGTTATGTCTCCATAACGCTTCCGGGTCTTCCATGAAGCGTTGACGGAGTAGCTGAAACTCTTCGCTCTGCGCTTGATGCAGCCTCTTATGGACCGCACTCATGACTTTCGTGGCTTGCTCGATTAACGCTAACGTGGTTCCAACCGGGGCGTCTTGCTTGCCCTCACCGACCGGAAGTTCTGCCGTTCCTCCTACTCTTTGGCCGGTTTGCACCACATCTTGAATAAGCTGCATCATCGCAGCGTTGGGCGGATTGTAGGGCAGTGCCATCAGGGCTTGGCGAATGTCCTGGATGCCAGGAAGGTCAATCGGCACACCACCGCCAGGCGGAACGCGAAACTCGTTGGTCAGTTGTTTCCCGGCCTGCTTGAGATATAGAAATCCGGGGAAGCAACTAAACGCACCCGCATCCAGCATTTCTCGCCAGCCTGCGGTAGCAGCCAGCGTCACATCACCGAGAATTTGTAGCAATCCAATATCGTAGAAACCAAATCCCGGAACGAACGGATATTTTACGAACGTGGTCCGCGTTAAACACTGGTCGTCGTCAGGATCCCAGTCCCTTGTGACTTCCAGAACCTCACGGGAATCCTTGTCGATGGAGACTTTCCACGGCAACGGAAGGCCGGTTAATTCTCCCTTTTCCTTGTGCTCGTAGCCGGGGATTTCCAGTTCGCAATAGCACTCGTAAATCTCGCGGTCCAAATCTCGCGGGTCTACGCTGGGCGATTGTTGAATACCCTGAACTTCCGCCTTCTTCTGATCGACCGTATTCGGTAATGTTGGAATGGCATCGGGCAGATGCACATCACGATAGCGGCCGAGTAACTGCATCCGCCGCACAATCGACGGCCGCATGAGAATCCGATGCGTAACACGCCGACAGGATTTTAGGTCGGTCGCCGCATTCGAGACAATCAGGTTTTCCGGCTCAATGGATTCCGAAACCGGACGCCTTCGGATTGGGCAGTTGTAAACCTTCTTGAAACTGCAACCTCGAAATCCGGTAACGAGCAACTGCCTATCGGTATCGGGATAATACTCGCTCGCCGTCGTAGTCAGGTAGTGATTGAAATCGTCCTCTAAAGCCTTGGCAAGAATCTCGTCATTCTGCGTCGCATCGCCATCAAACGTGACCTTGACCGGACCATCGGCGGGTAAAAGTTCCCCGCGGGCATTCGCTTGAAAGCGAAGCGAGGCTTCCTTCAATAACGGATGATTGACCTTGCTGGTTCCCTCAAGCTGAGCGCCGCCTAACTGAGAACTCGCGGGCGTTCTAATACGAAGCCCGAAAAGGTCAATGCCCTTTGATGTCGCTTCCAGCCAGTCATGACGCGATTGGTCGTCCGCGTCGATGCCTCTCAATAGTTCGTCCGCTATCTTGCCTAAGTCTTCCCGTGAAAGCTTTTCGGCCAGGTTGGCGAAGTGGTCGCTGTCGTCAACGGTTTGGTCGTTCGGCGCCGGACCAATTTCGACCGAGCCATCATCATGCGTAATTTTGACGGTGCCGGTCTTTTCGTCAAATTGCACATCGTCGGGATTGTCCGCGACGATCTCAATGTCTACCGCGTCCGGCAGCGTTGTTTCTGGCGGAGGATAGCGTAAGACGTTGTTGAAATCATAGGCGTTAGCCATTACAATTAGCGCACCATTATGGAGCGGACCATGAACAACATCCCTCGGGCGAAAGTCGGGAATACCGAATTGCAATGGTTCAAGCGCACGGAGTTCAATTTGGCTAGAAAGGCGGGGTGGAAAGCCTCAAAATGGGGCGACACGGAAATTTTAGAAAACAATAGAAAGCTCTTTGAACGAACTATCGAACCGAAATCGAAATGCCGAGCAGCAGGTGGAGCAGCGGAATAACCACATAGAACAGCACAATCGCCACCACCAGGGTTCGCTATCTAAGCTAAACTTGGTATCCCGCATTGCGCAGCGCATTCGCAGGCAAAATAAATTTATAAGTTGACGCGGAGTACCACCTCTTTCATTTCTTTGACCCAAGCGAACCGCAATCTCCTCTAAACTCAAGCCTTCACAATAAAGCAAAAATGCATGTTCACGGCGCGCCAACATATAATCGTCAGCGTCAGCTTCCCGGATATAACGGTTCAGGCCGCTTTCGATACTTCGTCGTTTCTTCCAACTCCGCAGCGTATTCTTCCTTGCGATCGGCTAAACCGTGAAGACGCAGCCAGTTCAAAGCCTGGGTGACGGAATCAACAACGTCGTCATGCGTGCCCTTGGGGAATTTCGAGCACTCATCGACAACCATGTAAGCCCAATCAATCTGGTTCGGATTGGGCACCCAGATCATCTTGTCGGTGAACATATGAACGATGGAGTGGGCGCGTGCCACTTTATCGAGGTTGCCGGGGTTTATCTCAATAACAGAGAACTCATTCCGCGCATAAGCACGGCGCATTTCCTGTACAATGGATTTCCCAGAGGCTTTTGCTTCGACCAGCAACTGAGAAACGTGGTACCGCTTGCAATCTTTCGCGACCCGCTCGAGCAAATCATGAAACTCTAACTTGGATTGCCACGCATAAAGCAACATCCAACGCCTTACCGCCTGGCCGGGAATAGGCGTTTGAACCTTGCCCTGCGGGGTAAAGGTTATCGCGTACTTCATGTGCTCGGGATCGAGGGGTAACAAAAACGAACCCCAGACCGTCAGAGCACTGTAGTCGTTTTCCTTCTTGATATCGTAAGCGGTGTCTAACGAAGCTACTACAAAATCACACGGCGGAAGGTTCTTGGTCGCGCCTTTCTCTTCGTTCCACTCCAGCCCGCAACGGTTTGCGGTCTCGGCATCCCAATACTGCCACCAGTCCGCTTTGAGGATCGAACCACCCCGGGGAACAGGCATTTGCTGCCATTGCCCGGCCCACTCGAACGGGTTTCTCTTGAACTCGGCAAGCTTTTCCTTGGTAAAACGCTGCGGCCATAACAGCTCGCCATCGTCTTGCCGGGGATCTTCCCACGCCTTGTCAGCAAATTCCTCTGTGTGTAAAAGCGGGACAGTCACGCAAGACCGGTTGCTTTCAAACTCCGCCGGCAATCTTAAGACAACAAAATCTTCATCGTTATTGATGACATGCCCCGCCAAATCATCCTCATGCAGGCGTTGCATGATAATCACTTCGGCCGATGTGCGCGGATCCGTAATGCGCGATTTCAGCGTGCCGTCATAAGTCCGCAACACACTTTGTCGGGTGACTTCCGATTCCGCCTCATCCACCTTGTGCGGATCATCAAGGATTTTAATATCACCGCCACGGCCAAGAACAGAACCGCCGAAGGAAGCACTTATTCGCGTTCCGCCAGCCGTAGTGTCAAACTTTTCCTTTGCTTCCTGATCCCGCGCAATCTTAACCCGATGACCCCACCGCTTCTGATACCACTCGGAAACCACAAGACGATGCGCTAACGTAGCGTTGTCCATCGCCAGTCGGTCCGAATAGGACAGGCACAGAAACTTGGCCTGCGGCCCAAGAAGCGGATAATCCTGGTCAGGTTCTTGGCACCATAACCAGGCCGGAAACGCTACAGACGCGAGTAGGGTTTTGGTATGCCGCGGCGGTATGGTGATGAGCAACTTGCGGATTTGCCCATAGGCTACCGCTGAGAGATGTTCGGCTATCGCCTCGTGATGCCAGTTGAGTTCTAATGGAGCTGGATCGAATTCCGGCCACGCGGCCGAAAAAAAGTCAATGAACGATGTCTCCAGCTTCCGGCATTCCCTCGCCAATGCTCTCTTCCGAGAATCCTCCGTCACCCTCTTTGTCAAATACGCGAAGCGCCGCCATCTCTCTGGCGAAATAGGCTCTACGTTCATCTTCCGTCATTGCGTCAATATCGGCAAACTCCCCAGGAACACCCTGTTCGGTGCGCTCAACGCGCTTGCCTGAAAGAACACCCTTTTCGCGAATAGCCGACACAGCAGCGGACGGTTGCTGAATTTCCATTGCCAGCTTGCGAGCGGCCTCAGCCTCGGAAATCAAGCTTTCGACGGTTACAATTGCGCGCTCGGCACTGCGAGATTGCAGTTCATCTAGACGCGCTAAAATGTTGCCATTTGCTGCCAAGCGTGACGCGTGACCGCGATCACCTTTGTAACCCGCTGCCTCATAAGCCTCAGTCGCGCTTTTGCCCTTTGCTAGTTCTTGGCAAAACTTTTCGTGCCGAGGATTTTTTAGAACTCCCATTAGGCAGCTCGCGCAAACTCGCCAAATAATCTTTGGGCGGCCAAGAGATAAGCGTTATGGGCGGCCTCAGGATTATCAAATCGCCCAAGATGATGTTGCTTGCCATCCTTCATGATTGAAGAGCGCCAGCGACCCTCAGCCTTTATATACGAAACGCCCTTAAAACCGCTTGTATTGGATGAGCGCAAACATCCATTTGCTAGATTTTCAGAATTAGTAGCAAGCCTCAAATTTTTAATGCGGTTATCACAACCGTCACCATTAATGTGGTCTATTCTGGAGATGGGCCATTCGCCGTAAAACAAAAACCAAGCGATACGATGAGCTAAATAGCGCCGGCGCGCTACTACGATAGACCAATAGCCACATAAATGTCTCGAACCAGCAATTTGTCCCGCTACAATGCGGTGATGCCCAACTCGCCAATAAAGGCGTCCGGTTTCTGGCTCATATCGGAGTAAATCCTGAATGAGCACGTCATGACGCGGGTTTTTCAGGACGGGCACTGAATTAACCTGCCGCCTTGAGATACGCAGTAGCCAAATCCGTTAATTGCTTGCGATTTCGCAGAACTGTCTGTTTTGCTACTCCATGGCGTGATTTCATCGCGAATGGGCCCCATCTTTTGTAGCGCAGCTTGTTTCAAAAATCGGACCAGGCCAAGTGACCCCCATTGATCCTCAGGGTCTTCAGATCGGTCGTTCATTCGCGGTTCAAGGGTGGACAGTTCAAAAGAATCTCAGGGCGATCAGGCCGACCTTGGCGCACGATGATTGGAGGATGCTACATTACTAGGAGTCAAGTGGATAATTCCGTACCATTTCTGGTATTTCGTCATTGACCGATTTTTTTAAAGATTTCCGGCAAAATGGCCCCGCTGTGAACCTCGGAAAAAAATTGAGGTTCTCCAGGGGCCTCGGCTAACCGCCTAAAACGGTCCTTTGACCGCTAAACTTCCGCCACTTTAAGGCGTCGTCCACCGTGGCTTACGCAAATCACCAAGATTGCTCCGTTTAAGGCGTTTTCGGAGGAATGTCAACGTCAGGCACCTTGCGCCTAAACTCCCCCTCGGCAAACTCGTAACCTTGCTTCTCCATTTCCGCGCCGACACAATGCTCGTATTTGCACAAATTGACCGCGCGACATTGGCCATAAATACATTGCGACCGAGCAACCATCACACCGCCTCCATCTCGCTCACCGGCAATTCATGAAACAACACGATAGCGCGACTGACGGATTCCTATCGACGGGTCGCCACGCCAATGCGCAGAAACATACTCCAATCGGCCGAGCCTAATCCTGATATGCTTGCGGACGAAGTGTAAGGCTCGCGCC
>DASREJ010000306.1:0-17601 GCA_035652115.1 Bryobacteraceae bacterium | reverse complement strand
GCACTCGATCGTTTGCGCTCATCTCGCGCCAATGCGAACGTAGCCATTGCTTGAGCTCGATCCGCATTTCGGCCTCGATAGCTGTGGGGTTCGCGCGTGGCTCGATGCGGCCGATTAAATCCAACCAATGCGTGTCATGTTTATTAAGATCGGCGTCGGTTTCTACGAACGGTTCTGTGTTCAGAGGCAGAAAGAAATCGGGCGGGCTGGCGCGCAGTTGATCGCCGAAGAAACCCGGCGGGGTGACTCCGACGATCGTAAAGGGCTTCTCGTCTATATCGAAAATGCTGCCGATTACCGACGGGTCCGACCCATACCTTTGCTGCCATAACCGGTAACTCATCACCCCGACAGGCGCAGCATCGGGCTGATCGTCTGCTGGCGTCAGCATGCGTCCGGCGTACGCGTTTATCCCGAACATCGTGAAATAGTTGCCTGAGACAAACTCGCCCGGATAACCCTGTGCAGACTCAGCAATGCTTTTGCGCCGGATGCCAAACATCGGTTCGGGTGCCGAGAACGCCGCTAGCTGTACAAAGCCGTTGGTTTTATCGCGGAAGTATTTGTACAACTCGTATGAGACAAGAGAAAATTCTTTGTCCTGACTGTACCCACCCCAATAGCAGCAATTTGCTTCTTTTCCCAGACGGTACAGTTCACTAGGATTTGCGACTGCCAGCGACTTCAGCAGCACCCCATATACCAAGGTGAAAATCGAGGTTGTAGCTCCAATTCCCAACGCGAGCGTCAGTACGGTCGTGATGGTGAATGCTGGCGATTTCCGCAGCCGACGAAGCGCATGGCGCGTATCCTGCATTAGCATCTCCACCGACGGCAATCCTCGCTGGTCCCGATACGCTTCCTTCGTTGCTTCTACGGCACCGAACTTCAGCACCGCCTGCCGCCGCGCCTCGACTGGCGATAATCCTGCGCGGATGTTCTCGTCAGTTTGAAATGCGAGATGCTCTTCAACTTCAACTCGCAATCTCTCCTCGCTCTGTCGGCGCCTTGTCCAGGAGGTGAGCCGCCTGATAAAGCGGCGTAACGCTCTCATTGGAAATCTTCCGCTTTTAATGCAAAGAAGCGTCCGATAATGGCCGCCGTCTGTTCCCAACCACGCGTCTCGGCTTGCAACTGCTTCCGTCCATCGCGCGTCAACCGGTAAAAGCGAGCCCTACGATTGTTTTCAGATGCCCCCCATTCGGAGGCAATAGAGCCTTCTTGCTCTAGCTTCAAGAGCACCGGATACAACGTGCCTTGGTTTACGGTCAGAAGATCTCCGCTAATTTGCTCGATGCGCCGTGCGATGCCGTATCCATGCAGCGGGCCTAGGACGTCCAGCGTCTTCAATACCATCAATGCCAGCGTGCCTTGCAAGACATCCGTTTTCTCTTTCATTGATTCTTTTGGTTTCCTACAGGAAGTATGGCATATGTCCATTTTGGAAACCAACAGGAGCCGTGCGGCTCCTTAAGACGAACTTTTACTGAGCTCGGCCAGAAGCCAAGCTCGCGCCAATCGCCAATCTCGTAGCACCGTATCCGTCGAGACCTTTTCGACCTCCGCTGTCTCTTCCACGCTGAGACCCCCGAAGAACCGCAGTTCAATGATTCGCGCCTTCCGGGCGTCAAACTGCGCCAAAGCAATGAGCGCGTCATCGAGTGCGACCAGCTCACGCGCACGGGCAGACCCCAACTGTTGTTCCAGGTCATCAAGGTTTATCTTCGGCGTGGCTCCGCCGCGTTTAGCTGCCACGCGCCGGCGCGCTCGATCGAGCAAAATGCGGCGCATCATCTGCGCCGATATGGCAAAGAAATGGGCGCGATGCTGCCAGTCCACGTTTGTTACGTCAATCAATTTCAGATACGCCTCGTGTACTAAAGCGGTGGTCTGAATGGTGCGCCCCTGGCGCTCATCTTGCATACAGCGTCCCGCAATGCGCCGCAGCTCCTGATAGACACGCGGCGTTAGCTGCTGGAGCGCGGCTGCATCACCGTCTGCCCAGGCCCTTAGAAGTTGTGTAGTTTCAGAGCTTTCTGCGTTCGGCATGGGCTCGGTTTAAGGGATTATACGGACTCAGTCTGCGCTCCCGAAAAAAAATTGGCGGGACGTTCAAGTTTTCCTCTCGCATTTGCGCCTCCGGAGTGAACCCCGGACAGCGAACCATGAAACGTACCGCAACGACACTGTTAATGCTGTTCTCAGGTACCCTGGCATACTGCCAGTCGGCATTACCGGAAGTGGTCCCCACCGTCACCGTCTGTCTCTTTGCCGGAAGCGCAGCCGGACCCGCGGTAATCCGGGCACAAATGCTTGCCTCCCGCATGTTCGCTCACATTGGGATTGCCGTCAATTGGCAAAGCGAGTCGCGGACTTGTCCCGCGCAAGGAACACGAGTCGAATTGAGCGCAACTACCCCCGAGATTCTGGCGCCCGGTGCTTTTGCCTATGCGCTGCCCTATGAAGGCACGCGTGTTGAGGTCTTCTACGACCGCATCCATGCTGAATTCGGCACGCTGACGTCGGTCGTATTGGCTCATGTACTGGTGCACGAGATTACGCACATCTTGCAAGGCGTCGCACGGCATTCTGCGCGAGGTGTGATGAAACCAAAATGGGACAATGCGGACTTCGCCCGAATGATGAACAAACCGCTACCATTCGCTCCGGAAGATGTTCAGTTGATCTATCTGGGCTTGGCTGCACGGCGGCACGTTCGGTTAGTAGCTATGACCAAAGATCAGAACGTCGCCACCATTCGTTAACGTTATCTGCCGTGACCTCGTAGTTGCGTCGCCTCAAATAGGGAAATTATCATGAGAAAGTCATGGAGCTATGACCTCCGAACGCTGGCGGCAAATCGAAGACCTTTATCATGCCGCCCAGAAAAGCGGGGCCAACGTTCTCGCCGGCGTGGCTCCCGATATACGCCTGGAGGTTGAGCGTCTACTAGCGCAAGATCCCACCGGCAAAATACTGGATCAGTCTCTTTCCGATTTCCTCGAAACCTCTGCTCAGCCCTCGGCCCTAAGGCCGGGCTCCCATTTGGGACCTTATCGCATTGAATCGGAGTTGGGTGCGGGAGGCATGGGCCAGGTTTATCGCGCTGTCGACACACGTCTGAACCGGCCGGTTGCCATCAAAGTCGTTCCTGAGCATTTCAGCGCCCGTTTTGAGCGCGAGGCCCGCTCCATCTCTTCGTTGAATCATCCGCACATTTGTACTCTGTATGACGTCGGTCTCAACTACCTTGTTCTGGAACTCATATCTGGAAGCAGCCTGGCCGAACAATTGAAAAAAGGCCCGCTCCCCATCGAACAGGTCATCCGCTATGGGATTCAGATCGCTGACGCATTGGCTGCCGCGCACTCGCGCGGAATCGTTCATCGGGACTTGAAGCCCGGAAACATCATGGTCTCCAAAAGCGGGATCAAAGTGTTGGATTTCGGTCTCGCCCATTCGACTGCAGATGAGACACTTACTTCCTCCCATGTAATCATCGGGACGCCGGCCTACATGGCGCCGGAACAGCGCCAAGGCGGTGCGACGGATGCGCGAACCGACATCTACGCTTTGGGACTTGTGTTGTATGAAATGGCTCTGGGTAAACGTCCCAGCCAAAATTATCAGTCGGCAATGCAGAGGCTCCCGCGAGATCTGGCCCATATCGTGGACCGCTGCCTGGCCGAAGATCCGAACGACCGCTGGCAGGCGGCATCGGATGTGCGGGCGGAACTTGAGTGGGCAGCTACCGCGAAGCCGGCTGAGAAACCTTCTTCCAAACTCCACTGGGCCTGGCTCGTCGCGGGATTCTGCGCGCTAGTTGCAGTCGCAATGGGACTTTTAATGACAAGGAAAGGGGAGGCGGTGGCGAATCCCACCCAATTCCCCTTCACCATGAGCGAAGCCGGCGACCAGATGCCCGCAGTCTCACCTGATGGCCGCTATCTTGTCTTCGTCGGCAAGGACGAAAGCGGCAACAAATCGCTTTTCAGTCGCGCTCTGAATGCTTCCCGTTCCCGCGCTTTGCAGGGAACAGAGAATGTCGGCGCGTTCGTGTGGTCGCCTGATAGCCAGTGGATCGCGTTCTACGCCGCCGGCCATCTCAAAAAGGTCAGGCCGCAAGGTGGTCCTGTTCAAACGATCGCTAGTCTGCGCGGCTTTCAGGAAGGTAGCTGGGGAACCACGGGCGATATCTTATTTCGTCCCTCCAACCGTGAATCCCTTTATCTCCTTGCCAGCTCGGGCGGCACTCCAACGCAAGCCACGCAGCTCGATTTGTCCCGGACCGAAAACTCACATCGCAATGTACAATTCCTGCCCGATGGAAAGCGATTTCTTTATCTCGCGCGCTGCGCCAAGCGGGAAAACAATACTCTCTACTTAGCCTCTGTCGGCTCCTCTAAGCGCACACCTATCGCGCCGATGGATTCCAACTCGTTCTACTTGCCTCCAACGCATGGCGATACGGGATCGCTTCTTTATTACAAAGACGGAGCTCTTGTTGCGCAGCCGTTCGACACGGGTGCGGCGCGGCTTCTAGGCGAACCGAAAATCATCATTGAACAAATTGCTTTTAACTCTGCCAGTACATACGCCTTCTTTAGCGCCTCATCAGACGGACGGTGCATCTTAGTTCGTCCTCCGGGGGCAACGTTTACGCATCTGCAATGGTTTGATCGCCGAGGCCAAGTTTTAGAAACACTTCGCATCGAGGGAGAACTGAGCCAGCCTCGACTCTCTCCCGACGGTGAGCGATTACTTTTTAGTCGGCCGGATGTACGCGACGGGAATCGCGCTCTTTGGATAGCCGAGCTGAAGCGCGGAATCGTTGCGCCTCTAACTACCAATCCCGCGAATAATTGGGACGGCTTGTGGGCTCCAAACGGCAAACAGATTCTTTTCGGCTCTGACCGCAATTCTTCCCGCCGATTCGCAACTTACATAAAAAAGTCGCTCGAGCCTGGTGCGGAAGAGTATCCCTTGAAAATCCCGCCAGACCCATATGACTGGTCGTTGGACGGGAAATGGATCTCCTCCGGAACTTACGACATCTTCGTTAATTCGGCGGAAGACTTTCATGGTTTTACCTACTTAGCGACATCGTTTGATGAAGGCGGCGCTCGCTTCTCCCCCGATGCGAAGTGGCTCGCGTATTCGTCGAACGAGACCGGAAGAACGGAAATATATATACGGCCTTTCGATGGCCGCCCAGCCGGACTTGGCCGGATTCAAATTTCTACCGACGGAGGAGATTTCCCCGTTTGGCGTAGAGATGGTCGCGAAATATTCTTCATGTCCGCGGACAATGCCATTTACGGTGTGGATCTGTCGAATCTCCGCTCCACCCAGACGGTTCCCGCCCCGGTAAAGCTATTTCGGGCATGCCCCCAAACCGTACCGTCCTCGCCGGCCGAGGCGGGCGCGCCTTTTTCCTACACATTCGACACCCAGGATGGGAATCGTTTTTTAGTAGATTGCCGTGTAAGTGCACCCGGACAATTTGTTGTATTGCTTAATTCGGCCTTGAAGTAGCGTGGATTTGATGCCGCTACTCAGGGCGAATGGATCGCTGTGCTGGACTATCGGCGGACAATGAGTTCGCGCAAATGATCGCGGGTAAGAAAGAATTTCAGAGAGGCGGCTTTTTGAAAAAGCTTCTCTAGATTTCGGTTGTTGAAAAACTGGCTGCGCTGATGATGAGCGCCGGCGCGTTGGATCTGCAATAGCGTCTTCTGATCTTGAATGCGGTAATTGTAGACAGGAATTTCTTTCGCCTTTTCGTTCGCATTGAAGAACATCAGCATCTGGCCGCCCGGTCGCATGACCCGAAGAAGCTGCGCAACTGTTTCTTCTAGAACCGGCGACGTCAGGAATTGAAGCGCATCCCACACCAGTGCGCCATCGAAAAACGCATCCGGAAAAGTGAGCGTCTGGTCTAAAAAGCGTTGCGACAAGCTGGGCGCCTGCTGCGCCTGCAGAAAGTCATCTCCGAAGCAGTTTTGCATCGTGCCCACAATATCGTCGGACGAAATACGATGTCCCATGCCGGTGATGAAGCTGATGTTCGCCTGGCTGGCCCCCGACATATCTAGAATCGAGAGGCTCTCGGAGTTCCGCAGCGTCGTGCAGAACTGATCCAACCCGCTGCTTTGACGAGTGATAGCGGGCGGAGCGCCTTTAGATGATGATTTGGCAGACGGCTCTTTGTGAGCGCCGAATTTCATATGAATGCAGGAGCGGAGCCCCCCAAAAATGAGGCGAAGACGCGGAACGGCGATTCAGTGCTGGTGTATTCCGCGTCTCCGCGATTACTTCACTGCGGTGCCGGCCGGAGTCGGGGGTGCCGGTGAACCTGCTGCGGCAGGTGACGGCGCCGGTTGGGGCTGCGATGGTGTCGGCTTTGCCGAAGCGGCTTTCGAGATGTCGATGCTGCCCTTGAAGTAGGCGCCATCTTCAATAACGATGCGGCTGGTCTTGATGTCTCCTACCAACTTCGCTTCTTTCTTGATATCGATCTTGTCGGTCGCATCTACGTTGCCCTGAATCGAGCCGTGAATAATAATTTCGCGCGCCTTTAACCCAGCTTGAACTCGGGCATTCGGCCCAATCGTCAAGCGATGTTCTTGGCACTCGACGGTGCCCTCTACCTCTCCATCGATCGTCAGGTCTTCCCTGGCGAAAATCTGTCCTTTGACGGTCACATTCTTTCCCAGCGCGGCTGAACCGGTGCGGGTATTGGTCTCGGGTTCAAAAGTTCTGGATGGCGATGACATGGTCTGCGGTTCTCTCCTCTGTGCTTCCACCGGTTGTGCGGGCGCCGTCGCTGGCGCCCCCGCCGGCCGTTGCGGCTGTTGCGGTAGTTCGTCTTCTCTACGTTTGCTCCACATGAAACAGGAATCTCCTGGAAATGCTCTTTCCAATCGTACTACTCATGTCCGATGTGAGCCGTAGTACGCCGGGTACCTTCATTTTCGGAAGCCGGTGCAAGACTCACCGCCGCTCCGTTACAGCCTTGTGATAATAAAGGCGGTGTCGAAGCATCGGGAGCTGGAATCGAGACTGGAAAGGGCCGAACAGCAGCTTCAGCTCTTTCAGCGAGTCAGCCGCTTAATGACTCGCGATATCGACTTCGATGATGCCTTACGCGAGATCGTCGGATTGATATGTGACTTTCTGTCGTGCGACTCTTGCCTCATCTATATGGTGGAAGAGGGCCAGCTTGTGCTGATTGCATCAAGCGATGCCCATCAAGCGAACATCGGCAAAGTTCGCTTGCGCATCGATGAAGGTCTCACTGGTTGGGTCGCGCGTGAGCGCCGGCTGTTAGCTATCTCTCGTGAAGCCTATAGCGATCCGCGTTTCAAATTCTTCAAGGATCTGCCCCAGGACACCTTTGAAGCATTCCTCTCGGTGCCGATCATTTCTCAAGGTAAAGTGCTTGGTGTAATCAATGTGCAACACAGGGAGCCGCGCATTCACTCCGGCAGCGATATGGAAATGCTGAGCACCGTGGGTGAGCAGGTCGGCTGCCTGCTGGTGCTTTCCCAACGCGTGCCGGTTTAACTGATTTTGGGGTGAATTTCCGCTTCGTCGCGGTGAACCGCATCTTCGGCCGGTTCTTGTGTCCTGGTTGCGTCTTGCGCGTGAATTTCCATGGGCCGGAAGCTCACAAAGTTGTAGCGGCACTTTGCGCAGCGATAACGCCGGGCTCCGAAAGTAAGCATCAGCTTTTTGATCACAGACACGTGATACCGCTTCATGTGCCATGTGGTGAGTTGCTGCCCCAGGCACTTGGGACACTTGGCATAAGCCAGCCTGGATAACAGCAGAACGTTAACAGGGAAGCGGCCATTGCAATCCAAGCAGCGAAACGGGTATGCGCCAATTGCCATCTTCAGCAGCTCTGATTTGCTCTGCCGGCGCGAACGGCGCAGATGGGCGCCGCCACAATAGTCGCAGTTAACCGGATACATCATGCCGCGGCTATTTTGTCGCTTCGGCGGCTAGTCACATAATTCGCCCGGTAAGTCAGGAACGCCTCACGCAAAACTGCCAGGATGCTAGGTGCTTGCTTCAATGGTTTGTGATCTATTTCAAGCACAGGAAGTAAGTCGCGAGTCGTGGAAGTTATAAATACCTGATCCGAATTTTCGAGATCGGCAGGAGTCAGTTCCCGTTCTGAGATACTCAAGCCAGCTACTTGAATTTCTTCGAGTAATACAGCACGAGTAATTCCCGGCAGGCAGCCCGACATCACAAGCGGTGGCGTAAACACATTGTCTTTGTGAACCGCAAAAATATTGGCCGACGTGCATTCACTAATTTGACCTTTTTCGTTCAGCAGAATGAATTCGTCAAATCCTTGTTGATGCGCTTCCTCGTACCAAGTTAAGTTTTGCGCCCACGATGTGATTTTTGCTCCCGCAAAGGGCGAAGCACCGTACCGCGCATTCGCTTTATAGCTGAGCTTCACACCGTCGCCCCAGGGATTCAAGTCCGCCATAAAGGCGACCATGTCGGCATCACGAGTCAGACCCGGAGCTTCAAACAAACCTCCACGACTGCGCACGATTGCGACGCGAAGCGTAGCGTTACGCGCCTGGTTCGCGGCAACAAGCGAAAGCAACGCGCGTTCCATCTCCGCTTCTGGAAAATTGAACGGGACATGCATGCGTTCTGCGTCATAGCGCATCCGGCGGTAGTGGCGATCGAATGCGAACAGCACTCCATCGGCAACGCGAATTGTGCTGAAAACACCCCAGCCGTTCAGAAACCCCACTTGGCCCGGCATAAGCAGACGTTCCGTGGTATCTCTAATTTCTTCGTTGTGAAGCAGGTAACGATGCACTTGCTCGTATTTTAACGAACAAAGTTGCTCCGTCAGAACGTTTTAAGCCTTGCCGAGCTGTGGCAATTCTTTAACAAGCGCGCGAATTGCGTTACCGCGGTGACTTACCGAAAACTTCTTCTGGGGCGGCAGTTCACCGAAAGAGCAGTTAAACGGCGGATAAAAAAACAACGGATCATATCCGAATCCATTTGTTCCGCGTGGTTCGAGCAAAATCCGGCCTTCGACCACGCCATGATAGGTACGCAACACTCTGCCTTCGCGAGCAAGCGCCAATACGCAGACAAATCGTGCCTCGCGGTGCGCGCTAGTTCCCAAATCCCGTAACAGCAAATTGTTGTTCTCGTCGTCGGTCGCGTTGGGTCCGGCGTAGCGGGCGGAGAGAACGCCGGGCGCGCCGTTCAGTGCGTCTACCGATAATCCCGAATCGTCGGCAAGTACCACTTCCGATGTGAAGCCGGAATAGTAAAGCGCTTTTGCGGTTGCGTTTTCTTCGAAAGTCGATCCGGTTTCTTCAGGAGGTTGAATCCGTTTCAACTCAGGCAGCGCTTCGAGTGCTACATCCGCGAGCCCAGCTTGGTGCGCCACCAAGGCGAATTCTCCCAGCTTGCCCGGATTTGAGGAGCAGACGTAAATCCGCATGCGCCGGAGATCCTAACGCAGCATCTTTTGCTGCACCTCTATCAATTCCCGAATGCCTTTTCGCGCTAGTGCAATGAGCGCAGCCAAGTGCGGATCGTCAAAGGGAGTGCGTTCGGCCGTGGCTTGCAATTCGACAAACTTGCCCGCGCCAGTGATGACAACATTCATGTCCACGTCGGCGCGCGAATCTTCTTCGTAGCAAAGATCCAGCATCGGAATGCCGTTAATGATGCCCACACTGGTCGCCGCTACGGAATCGACGAGCGGCGATTTCGCAATTACTTTAAATTTGACCAGAGTTCCCAACGCAATGGCTAAAGCCACATAAGCGCCCGTAATCGCCGCCGTGCGCGTGCCGCCGTCGGCCTGCAAAACGTCGCAATCGACAATGACGCTACGTTCGCCTAAGACCGCAAGATCCACAACGGATCGCAAAGAGCGGCCGATCAAACGCTGAATCTCGTGCGTTCGCCCCGATTGCCGACCTTTCGAAACTTCGCGCGGCGTGCGCGTGATAGTGGCCCTCGGAAGCATCGCGTACTCGGCCGTCACCCAACCCTTGCCGGTGCCGCGCAGAAAGCCCGGGACTGAATCTTCCACCGTCGCCGCGCACAAAACCCGCGTATTACCGGCTTCAATCAATACAGATCCCTCTGCCGTTGCGAGATAACCGGGCGTAATGGTTGTCGGCCTGAGTTGATCGGGTTGCCTGCCGTCGGTTCGCAAACCTAAGCTTACCTAAGTACGCCGCAACGCCTATCCGCCGCCGCGGAAACCCGCGAAAAAGAAGAAGCCTATTACCGCCAGAATGATAAGAAGCAAAATGAGACAAGGAATCGCGCCTTGTCTGGGCATGGCGGAAGTTTTAGTCGTGGATGATTTCTTTTTGATTTTCGGGCCGGCCATCGCAAGTCAGTTGGTGTGCGAAATCGATAGCAAACGCTATCGCGCTCACCACAGCGTCGAGTAAGAAACTACTTCTTGAACAAACTATCAAACGCCGCGCGCGCATCGTTGGCATTGCGTGGCGTCGCGATCACTGTGCCGTTGCCAGGTACCTGAGAAATGGAGCCCGCGGGGGCTGAATCCCGCGCGACGGTGACGCGCGGCGAAAACAACTCGCAGGAGTTAGCTTGATCCTTAGCCGCAATACGAACCGGGATAGGTTTCAAACATTGAAACCGGGTGGAAGAATCAAAGTTCACGCATTGCTTACAACAGTGCAAAGCCGAACCGCACTTCGGGCACTTGCTCGTAAAATCGGTGTCTGGCGCTAAAGCTACTGAACAGTTATAACAGCGAGCAGCGGCAACGGTCTGCACAAGGCGTGGAAGCTTCGGCCCCGTAACATCGAGCGGCAGCTTCGGCCCAGCAGGCCGCGGGCGGTCCGAACGATACGAATTGCCGCCACGGTCAGAATCCTGGTATCCGTGTTGCCGGTATTTGCGATCTCCGTCCATTCTCGTTGATCGACTCCTTCGAGAGCGTCCGGTCGCGATTAATAGTGCGATGTTTCAGAACAGTTTTCCGTGACCGGATGACATATGGGTGCAGTTCCAGTGTTCGAGAGAAAAGTTCTAGTACGCTGGATTCTCAGAAGAGGACGGGGTCTTGGTAGGACGTGGATGTATAAGATCCCGCCAGCACCTGCTTAGTATGTACCACAACTTTTATGTCGTGCGCCAGTAGTAAGTGAACTTATTCAACGAAATTTAGTCGGAAACCCACTTTAACAAGGCGTTACAAGGGCGTGTTAAGGGATTATCGAAATGATTGGGGCTGATTCGAACTGAGTAGCCGACGCGTCCTGTTTGCTGAACTGTAAACTCGCTGGCAAAAATGACGGCTGTACCCTTTTCCTCTACCGGCGCTAAGGGCAGGGTATACGTGCGCTGCAGTTGCCCATTCACTCCTACTTGTCCAATCACCGCTTCTACCCGAACGTCGGTCGGCTTAAGTCCCGCCAGTTCCACTGTGGCGCGAAGCGGAACTGCGGAGCCGCTCATAACTTGATCGCCCGGAATATCGCCGAAGTCGAGGAACTTGATCATGCCCCAGGTCTCGTTAAGCTTGGCATCCCACACCGTCTTCTGCCGGGCTGCTTCAAAGTTGTCCTTAGATACGTTTATCCAAAGTTTGTGCGCGGGCTGATATAGCTCGGACATATACTCGGCTACCATGCGGCCGCAACTGAATCGCGGCGTAATGTTCGCAATACAACTTTGCATGCGCCGCACCCACTCCAACGGAATCTCGTTTTCCGAACTCTGGTAAAACAGCGGAACGATATCGTTTTCAAGCGTGGAATAAATCGCGCTCGAATGAAGGTCATCCTGATCTTCTGCGTATGCCACGCGGTCGCCGACTGCCCAACCTCCCGATATCTCGTAAGCTTCGTCGAACCATCCATCGAGAACGCTGAGGTTGAGCACTCCATTCATCGATGCTTTCATGCCGCTGGTGCCGCAGGCTTCTTCACCGCGGCGTGGATTATTCAGCCACAGGTCGACGCCCTGAGTCATCTCGCGCGCGACTTGAATGCCGTAGTCTTCAACAAAAATCAGCCGCTTCGATATTTCGTGATCGCGTGAAAGCGCGACAATTTCGCGGATGAGCGTTTTACCCGGCGTATCTTTTGGATGCGCCTTGCCGGCGATTACAATCTGCACCGGCATCTTGGGATTGTTCAGAATCTTCTTGAGGCGTGCAACATCGCGCAGCAGCAGCGTGGCGCGCTTATAAGTCGCAAAGCGGCGCGCGAAGCCGATCGTGAAAACGTCCGGATCCAGAACGTCATGAAGCCGGCGAATCTCCGCTCCCGAGGCCTTGCGCTGCATCGCGGAAGCAACTGCGCGTTCGCGCACGAACGCCACCATGCGGCGCTTGCGCTTGCGGTGCATCTCCCAGAGTTCCTGTGCGGGAATTTCATGCACCAGTTCCCAAAGCTTGGTGTCTTCTAGCCGCTCACGCCAGTCGGGTTGCAGATATTGATCGTAGAGGCTCGCCAGGTCGCCGTTAATCCACGTGGGGGAATGGACGCCGTTCGTCACGGACGTAATCGGCACTTCGTCCACCGGCAGGCGCGGCCAAAGGTCTTGGAACATGTCCTGCGAGACCTTGCGATGAATCACGCTGACCGCATTTCGGAATGCCGATGTCTTCAGCGCCAACACCGCCATGGAGAATCGCTCCGTCGGGTCCTGCATGTTCTTGCGGCCAAGCGTCAATATCTTCTCGAAAGGAATGCATGCTTGCTCGCAATAACGTGTGAAATAGTCGTAGACCAGGCTCGAATCGAACAAGTCTATGCCCGCCGGAACACAAGTATGCGTCGTGAATACGTTCGTTAAGCGAGTTGCCTCCAACGCCTGTTCAAACGTCAGCTTGTGGTCTTGCATCATCAGCCGGATGCGTTCAATCGCGAGAAAGGCCGAATGACCCTCGTTCATGTGATGAACGGTGGGCCGAATGCCGAGCTTCTGCAGCGCGCGCAGTCCGCCGATACCAAGTACAATTTCTTGCCGTATCCGTTTGTGTATGTCGCCGCCGTAGAGTTGATCGGTAATTTCCCGATGCTCTGCCGATTTGTTGAGCGGAATGTTGGTATCGAGGAGATAGAGTCTCACCCGCCCCACATCGATGTGCCAGACCTTAATGAAAACTTCGCCGGTCGGCAGTGTCACCGTGACAATGATTTCTTCGTCAAAATCGCCCAGACACGGACGCACCGGAAGCGTATAAAAATCGTTGAGCGGCGTCCGCTCTTGTTGCCATCCGTCCGGATTCAAATACTGCTGGAAATAGCCGCGTTGGTAGAGAAGACCAACGCCCGTCAGCGCAAAATCGTGATCGCTCGCCGCCTTCAAATGATCCCCGGATAAAATTCCCAAGCCGCCGGAATAGATCTGCATGCAATCCAGCAGCCCATACTCCATCGAAAAATAGGCGATTCGAGGCGTATTCTCGGTAGGACTGATCGAATGCAGGTACGAATCGTGACGCTCGCACGCCCGCCGGTATAAAGAGATAAACCGCGGATCGGCCGCAGCGCGATTCAGCTTCTCTTGCGAAATGCGTCCTAACAGCGCAATCGGATTATGGTTTGACTCTTTCCACAGAACCGGATCAAGGCGTCGAAACAACGATCGAATCGTGTGATCCCAGCTCCACAATAGGTTGTAAGCGAGTTCTGAAAGGCGATTCAGCGCGGTCGGCAGGGCCGGGCGCACAAGGAATTCGCGCAAAGGTTGAATCTGATACGGCATTCAGGACTGACGGCTATCCTCTGATTACTAAGTGTGGGGGTGACTATAAAATAGCAGAACTTTAACCAGTAATGTTTCTAGGCTCTCCGCGCTGTTTCACTTTGTCGGGCAAAAGACAGACCCTTTAGCAAATTGTCTCACGCGCCAAAGAACCGTCGTGACATCGCAGCAATCTATTGTCCAAGCGCCGCCATCCAGCAGCCCCGAAAACGATTATTTGACAATAATGTAAATACCTCCATACGCCTGATAATCTACTTCGGAAGCCAGGTTGCTTCTCAGCCCATTCGCGCAGGGGAAATGAGACAGAACTTTTGAAACGCTTTCGGTTCCGGTATAGCTGGCACACTTTTTTTGGCGATGTGTCCGGCGGCATCATCGCGGCCCTCATTGCTATGCCCTATGGCTTGGCGTTGGCGAATATGATGGGCCTTCCGCCAGTACTGGGTCTGGTCACATCCGTCACCACCGCGCCTATAACTGCCCTCCTTGGTCGCAACCCGGTCCTTATCGGTGGAACCGCCAGCGCGACGGTTCCGTTCATTGCGGCTGCTGTTCATGCGCAAGGCATTCCCGGAGCGGCCAAAGTCTGTATCGGGGCTTCCGTGTTCCTGCTGATCTTTTGTGCTTTGCGGCTGGGCCGGCACATTCAGAAAGTCCCCCAGCCGGTAGTCACCGGCTTCTCCTGCGGCATTGGGGCCATGATGTTTCTTTCTCAGCTTGGCGTCATGCTGGGCGTGAAAGCTGTGGTTGATCGCACGTCGAACAACATGCTTTATCAAACCTGGCAAGTGTTGTCCCAGGCAGCCCAGCTTCAGCCCAGCGCCGTAATTATCAGCGCTCTCGTCATTGGCGTGGCGCTCCTCTCCACTGCTCGTTTTCCCAAAGCGCCCGCGCCCTTAATTGGCGTAATCATTGCCGTGCTGATTGCGAATGGCTTGGGCCTACATCAAAAGGAGATCGGGCATGTGCCGCTCGAAATTCCTCGCGTCGCCGCTTTCGCCTGGACATCCGCCGGCATCCTCCATCTGATTCCAGCCGCGTTCGGCTTGGCCTTCGTCTCCGCCGTCAATATTCTAATTACCTCGCGCGTGGTCGAACATTTCAGGGGCCGCCACGAACTCCTCAAGCGCTCTGACGCCGACGCCGAATTGGGCGCATATGGCCTAGCCAATCTCTTTGCGGGCATCTTTGCCGCGCCCATGAGCGTGGGAATTCCAGCGCGCAGTCTCGCCAGCGTCCGATGCGGAGGAACTACCCGCATGTCCAACATCTTCCACGCTGTGTTCATCGTGGCGTTTCTTGCCCTCGGCGCAAATTACATCTCGCACATTCCCATTCCAGCCTTAGCGGGCGTTACCGCCTACATCGGCATCTGTTTGCTCGAATGGGGCACCTGGCGGCGGCTTCCTCGAATGAGCGCCGTCAATGCGCTGGCATTCCTGTCTACCGCAATCGCGGTGTTAGTTGTCAATGCCGTCGCTGCGGTGGGAATTGGCTGCTCGTTCTATCTGATCCGTTTTCTGCGTAATCGCTGGCTGAATGCGTCTCTTCCGGGTTCTGGGGAGCAAGTTCCCGCGGCCGTCCTCAGCGCCGAAACTGAGCGCGCCGCGGTGGCCGGGGAAACACCTCCGGTCCTATGAATCCGTTCGATTGAGCAGATAGCTCAGCCCACCGGCTCGATACCAGCGGTACCCGTACGGTTCCAGCAAAATGCGATGATTGCCTGACTGATCCGCAATGCTGTGGTCTTCCGAAAGAAGATTCACCAGCCGGAGTCCTTCTTCCTTACCCAAGCCTGTATTCAGCCGGATCTCGCGCGGATTCGCGTTCAGGTTATGTACTGCAATCACCGAATTGCCGCGCCAGTCATAGCGGATCGCCAACACCGCCGGCGTTCTCGTGCTAAGGATTTCAAAATCGCCCCATCCGATCTCCGGCACTTCCTTTCGCATGCGGATGATGCGCTCCATCCAGTTCAGCAGCGAATCCGGATTACGGCGCTGCTCGGCCACATTAACGTGCTCATAGCCATATGCACCCTTGCGGATCATCTTCATTACGGTTTTGGCATTGGCGGAAAAACCTCCCTGCGGCTCCGTCGACCACTGCATCGGCGTTCTCGCGCACTCGCGCTCGGGAAGTGAAAGATCGTCGCCCATTCCAATTTCGTCGCCATACCGAATCACCGGCGTGCCAGGCAACGTCATCATCAAGCTGTAGGCAAGTTCGATCCGTCTTCTGTCTCCTTCGAGCATTGGAGCCAGCCGCCGCCGTATGCCGCGTTGATAAAGCTGCATGTTCGGCTCCGGCGCGAACACTGCAAAAACTGCCTGCCGGTCTTCCTCGGTAAGCCGCCCCAGGTCTAGTTCATCGTGGTTGCGAAGAAATTGGCCCCATTGTGCTGTCGCTGGGCGCGGCTTCGTCGCCTTCAGTGCTTTGATCAGCAAACGATTGTCGGCCGTGGCCAGCGCATGAAAAAGAGCTTGGTTCACTTGAAAGTTGAACATCATGTGCAGCCGCTCGCCGCTCGCTCCGAAATATTCCAGGTCCGTGTCGGGTGGCACGTTGGCTTCGGCCAAAACGATAGCCTCGCCCTTGCGCCAGCTAAGAAACTCTCGGAACTCGCGCAGCATTTCGTACTGCTCTTGCGGTTTCAGGATGCCTGGCCCTTTTTTCGAAATGACGAACGGCACCGCATCCATGCGAAATCCGGACACTCCCAACTGAATCCAGAACCCCATGATTTTCAAAATTTCGGCCTGTACGTCCGGATGGCTCGTATTCAGGTCGGGTTGAAATTTGTAGAAGCGATGAAAATACCAGCACCGGGCTTTCTCATCCCGCGTCCAGGTGGATTTTTGAACGCCGGGAAACACCACGCCATCTTTGCTGTGCTTGGGCCGCGTCTTTGACCACACATACCAGTCGCGATATTTGGATTGAGGGTCGCTTCGCGCTTCGCGAAACCACCGATGCTGATCCGATGTATGATTCACCACCAGATCGATGAGCACTCGTATGCCGCGTTGTTCGCAGGCATGCGCAAATTCCACGAAGTCCCCGAGCGTTCCGTAGCGTGAGTCTACATTGTAGTAATCCGTGATGTCGTACCCATCGTCCCGCATCGGGGACGGTTGAAACGGCATCAGCCACAGGGCCGTCACTCCCAGTCCTTGCAGATAATCAAGCCTGCGCATCAGGCCCTTAAAATCGCCAATCCCATCGCCATCCGCGTCCATGTATGTGCGGACTGATAGACAATACACAATTGCGTTCTTGTACCAAAGGTCGTTAATCATCTTTCAACGCATTAAGTGGACAGCGGCATTGGGCCACCGGTTACGGACCGTCGTTCGCTCATCCTACTCCCAGTGACTACTAACGTCCGAAATTTTTCTCGTGTCCAGACAACGGCTTAACTGCCGCCCGACCCTCATCTCCATACGTCCATCTGCCACAGTCGTAACGAAATCGCGCGCTCTACAGAACCGCGCGCGTCAGCAAGCGGTGAAAGGAAAACTGAACCTATGTTCCTCTCGAAACGTAAACGGGAAGCTAATCGTGCGAACGCGCAAAAGAGCACCGGCCCCCTAACCGAAATCGGTCGCGAACGGGTCTCGCGCAATGCCAGAAAGCACGGCCTCACCGGAGCCTTCGAAGTTCTCGAAGGCGAAGACCAGGAGATGTTCGACGGGCTGCTCAACCGGCTGATGGAAGAAGAAAAACCTGCCTGCCTCGCCGAAATCGAGCTAGTGAAGAAGATGGCCGAGCACACCTGGTGCTCCGAACGAGCCAGCCGTCTACAGGAAGGCTGCTTCATCATTAGTCGAACCGACGAGC
>DASREJ010000305.1:0-4216 GCA_035652115.1 Bryobacteraceae bacterium | reverse complement strand
CAAGCCAAGTCTGCACGACGATCCCGCGGCTGTTCACGAGTAGCATAGTCGGGGTTCCGGTCACGTCTATCCTGTCCAGCGGAATCTGTTTAATTTCGTCGAGTTGTACGCGCTCGTCTTTCAGATATTGCTGCGCCTCAGCGACCGGTTCCGGCAGGACGCCGACCAGCCTCAGGTTACTTCCCACGCTTTCCCTTATATGCCGGAAGAACGGAGCACTTTCCGTGCAAAAGTGGCAATGCGTAGAAAGAGCGAGGACAAGCGTCTGCCCGTTTTTGTTCCAGTTAACGCCGGAAAAGCCGGTTGCTCAGATTCGTACCCACAGCTGCAACGTCGGCGGGGTTCATCGAGGCAGGCCGGCCTTGAAGCGGCGGTGAGTAGAAGGCCGGAAGGAGATAACTCCTCACGAGCACTACGCAAAGTAAACCTGCTACAACGAGGGTAGCGAAATTTGCGGCGATTTCAATGCTCCGAATGACGAATCGAAATCGACCAGTTTCTGCAACTGCAGACATCAAGCCTCCAGAACGATTCAAATGGTATTCTGTCTAACGCGTTCGAGTTGGCCTGAGTAGACGCTATTGTGGACTTACACAAAAAGCAAGGAGGGAAAACTACTTATTCTGTCTGCTTAGCTTAAGTACGCACCCTCTTATAGAACGTCTGGCGCCCGACCCAAAAAAGAACCACAACGGAAGTACACAAAGCCAGCAGAATCCACGTCAACCCGAGCGTCGGAAAATCGTGCCCTTGTACCGGCGGCACCATCGAATAGCGAAGCCCTTCGGAGGCATACGTCAGCGGATTCAGCAGTGTCAGCCCTTGAAACCAGCGAATGTTTCGCAGCGCGCTCCAAGGATAGTAGGTGCAGCCCGTGAACAGCAGCGGCGTGAAGATCAGGGTGAACATCAGGCTGATATGTTCCGGCTTGATGATGGTTCCCATCAACAGTCCGATGGTCGAGCCGACGCAGCCGGTGAGAATCACCATTCCTATCAGCATCCCGATGCGGTCGTCGCGAACGGCAAATCCATTTCCCAGGATCAGGTAGCCGAGCGGAAAAATAACCGAACTGGCCACCGAACCTCGCACTGCGCCAAAGATCACCTTCTCGAGGGCAACCCACCAAACCGGCAGGGGAGATAACAGCCGGTCGTCGATCTCTCGCGCGAAGCCCAGGTCGAGAACCAGCGGCAGAGTCACGCCCTGCATAGCGGCAATCATTCCGGTCAGCGCAACGATGCCGGGCAGCATGAGCGCCGCAAAATTGCCGGCAGCCAAGCCGATACCGGGCAGCACCTTGCCGAAGATGAACAGGAAAAATAGCGGCTGCATCAACGCCTGCAACAGAAAAGGAACGAACTCGCGGCCGGTGACGACTAAGTCGCGCCGGAGAATTGCAAAGAACGCACCAATTGCGAGCTGGGCGCGATTTGTCGCGCGAGCCGCATGAATGTCGGTCAACGGAAACGTTGTGTCCGCCATTAGCGAAGATGCCTCCCCGTCAGGAAAATAAATACTTCTTCGAGCGACGGCTGTTTGACGCTGAGATCTCGAACTTGCGCGCCCGCTGCCAGCACTGCTTGCGCAACTGGTCCGATCAAGCTATTGGCGGATTCCGAATAGACGCGATATGTCAACGATCCCGGTTCTGCGTCCTTCGCCTCTTCTTGCAGCGCCTCTACTTTGGCCGCGCCGGGAGTTCCTTCGAGCGCCGCGGTAACTCGCCCGGCAAATCCGTTTTCCGGCGGAGCCCACGCTCGGACTTCCAGCGCCGTTCCGCCGGGAATCATCTTCTTCAACTGCGCCGGCGTATCGTTCACCAGAATCTTGCCGTGATCCATTACGGCGATGCGATGGCAAAGGCGATCAGCCTCGTCCATATCGTGTGTGGTGAGCAGAATCGTCAGGCCATTGGCATTCAGTTCACGAATGCGTTCCCAGAGAAACAGACGCGACTGTGGATCCAGATTGTTAGTCGGCTCATCGAGAAACAGAACGTCCGGTGCGTGCATCAGCGCCCGGGCAATCATCAGCCGCTGTGCCATGCCACCGGAGTAGCGATTCACCTTCTCGTTCTTCCGTTCGCCCAATCCAAGCTCGCCGAGCAAACGGTCAGCCAGTGTCTCGCGCGTTTTTCGCGGCACGCCGTGGTATGCCGCGTGGAAGGTTAGAATCTCGCGGACTTTCAGGCTGCGGTCGAGATTGCTTTGTTGCGGGACAACGGCGATGCGCTGTTTAATGCCGATGGGATCGCGGACAACGTCTGCATCCATGATGGATGCTCTGCCTTCGGTGGCGACAATCGCCGTGGTCAAGATGCCGATCGTTGTCGTTTTACCGGCGCCGTTCGGGCCCAGCAATCCGAAGATCTCGCCGCGCGACACTTCAAACGACACACCATCGACGGCGTTCATCTTGGCTTTGGGGTAGCGTTTGACCAGATTGCTTACGGCGATTGCCGGTGCGCTTCCCACCCCGTTTTGCGGCCCTGCTCCGCTCGACATAGTCCTTCTATCTTGCAACAAGGCAAGCATTCTTCTTAATTAGTGAGCAGCCATAGGCCTGCCGGGCTTCTGTTTACGCATGACGAAAATCAGCGGGATCATGCAGGCGAATGCTATTCCCAAAAGCCAGAAACAGTCGATGTAAGCCAGTGTTTCGGCCTGGCGCTGCACATTCCGAAAGAGCAACGCGTAGGGACCGTTGCCTCCCGCGCCATTTCCATGTTGAGTGAAAACGTGCTGGGCAGACGTTAACGCCTGATTGAACCGCGGGTTTAAAGGCGTCGTGTTTTCCACCAGTCTCACCTGATGAAACTGCGCCCGGCGATCCAGAATGGTAGTGACCAAAGAGATTCCCACGCTACCGCCGACATTTCGCGCAAGATTGATTAGGCCGGAAGCTGCGTTATTTTTGTGCGGAGGCACGAACGCGTAGGCCGCCGTATTAATCGGAACAAAGAGAAACGCCAGGCCGGCCGCTTGGAAGACCCGCGCGATCATCGCATACCGATAGTCGATGTAGATGTCGAAAGTAGTCATGTGAATCAGCGCAAGCGAAGTAATCGCCAGGCCCAGACCGATGAGCCAGCGCGCTTCTACTTTTGCCAGCAACATTCCGACAAAAGGCAATAAGCCCATGACGAAAAGGCCGCCGGGCGATAGCACCATTCCTGCGTCGGTCGCTGAATATCCCATGACGAGCTGCAGGTATTGAGGGATTAACACGGTACTTCCCAGCAGAATCACGCCCACCATGAACATGAAAAACGCCGATATACCGAAATTGCGATTCTTTAGCAGGCTGAGATCGACCACCGGGTCTTTTTCTTTTAACTCCCAATAAGTGGCCAGAACTAATCCAGCCAAGGCAACAATGGAGCAGTTGCGAATGAAGCTTGAGGCAAGCCAGTCATCGCGCTCGCCCTTGTCCAAAACGATCTGCAGAAAGCCAAGCCCCAAGGCGATGAAGATGATGCCCCAGTAATCGACTCGTAGGCTCGTCTTTTTCCGCTGCTCCCGCTCCTTCACGAAATAGGGAGGATCGTCGACCATAAAGCTTGTCAGAAAGAGCGAAATGATTCCGACGGGGATGTTGATGAAGAAGATCCAGCGCCATGAGAAGTTGTCCGTAATCCAGCCGCCCAATGTAGGACCGATTGCCGGCGCGGTTACGACCGCAACACCATAAATCGCAAATGCCATGCCTCGCTGCCTGGGCGAGAATGTGTCTGCGAGAATGGCCTGTTCGCTAGGCTGAAGACCGCCGCCCCCAATTCCTTGGAGCACGCGGAAGAAAACCAGAAATCCTAGTGTCGGGGAAATTCCACAAAAAAAAGAACTCAGCGTAAATACCGCGACGCAAGTCATGTAGAAGTACTTGCGTCCGATGAGGAGTGAAAACCAGCCGCTCAGCGGCAGAATGATGGCATTTGAGACCAGATAAGACGTAAGCACCCAGGTGGCTTCGTCTTCGCTTGCCGAAACGCTTCCGGCGATGTGGGGCAGCGCCACGTTGGCGATGCTGGTATCCAGCACCTCCATAAAACTAGCGAGAGTAACCGTTAGCGCAATAAGCCAAGGATTGAATCGTGGCCGCCATTGTGGCTGTGCGGAGGCAGAGGCCTGCTGGATCTCAGTGGCGGTTGCCATATCAACTACTGTGCGTTGTTAGTGCCCGAATTCAGAAGAACTGTCGGCGTGACCGACATTCC
>DASREJ010000304.1:0-14505 GCA_035652115.1 Bryobacteraceae bacterium | reverse complement strand
CGCCGAGGCGAAGGCTGCCTACGATCCCGACGGAACGAAAGCTCTGGCAACACTGGTATCGGAGGCAAACGACGATTTCGGCCAGGCTGAACCGGCACGCTTTGCCGCCAGCGAGTTCGCTGCCAACGGCTCGCCCGTTTATCTCTACCGGTTCTCATACGTTCAGACTGCGATGCGGGAACGGCTTCGCACCGGGACACCGCACGGTGGCGAAATCCCCTTCGTCTTCGGAACCTTGGGTGCCGGAGGTTTCGGGCCACTACCGCCCCCACCGACAGCCCAGGATCAGGCGGTCTCTCGGATGACGCAAAGTTACTGGGTTAACTTCGCCAGAACCGGCGATCCGAATGGTGCGGACTTGCCGGCTTGGCCTCGTTACGATCCAAGCAAGAATTTGATCTTCGACTTCCATCCCGATGGCTCGGCCAGCGCGATTCCGGATCCCTGGAAAGCACGGCTGGAGGTGATGCAGTTGGCAACCGAATCTGGGAAACGCGCCGACTTCTGAGTCGGCCAGCACCATCTAACGAAATACAAGGAGAAGATAAGCCATGAAAATGAGATTTTCAGTCATCGCTTTCGCGGTGAGCTCTCTGTTCGTTTTCCAATCTCGAGCACGAACAGCGGAGTCAGGGTTCCCGAAAGGTGAACTGTCCACCGCCAAGAATCACACGGGAAATATTTGGCTCAGTGAGCTAAACGTAGGAGATGCTACATTCGATCCCGGTATTGCGATTGCAACCTATGATGCTGGTGCAAAGCTCGATTGGCATATTCATCCAGGCGGTCAAGTTCTGCTCATCACCGAAGGTACCGGTTATTACCAGGAAAGGGGAAGAACAGTACGAATCGTTCACAAGGGAGATGTAATCAAATGCGCTCCGGGAATAGAGCATTGGCATGGTGCGTCACCGAAGAGCAGCTTTGCCTACATCGCGGTCACCCCAACTCAAAAAGGAAAGACGATCTGGTTAGAGCCGGTCAGCGACAAAGACTATAAAAGCGTAAAGTAAATTCGAATTCGGAGTAGTACCGGGAAATCGGCAAGTGTTCGCTGATCGTGGCTGAATCACGGGCAATCCGTCAGTTGTGTAGTCACCTACCAATAGCCATCAGAACAGTTCGAAAGCCGATTCGACTCGCACCATTAATCAGGATATGAGAGGCACACGAACTTGCATTTCCAGCCACTCCGCCCAATGTGCATCACTGTCGCCGTCCTCCTCTGACGCCCGGCGATAGCATGAGAGCGTGTTCACTGTCCGAATTATTTTTGCTTTCGTATTAGCATCCGCGGCAGTCAATGCGGAGATACACTCGCTTACTCTCAAACAGGCTCTAGAGCTTGCCGCGCGCCAGAACCCTGACGTCACTCTTGCGCGTCTCGATCAGCAGCGCGCCGAACAAGGCATCAACGTTGCTCTCGACCCTTTTCGTCCAAAGGTGTATGCGGGCAGCGGCCTGGCTTATACATATGGCTATCCGAATTCCATCGAAGGTAACGCACCCAGCATCTTTGAGGTTCGCACCGACATGTCGATCTATAACCGCGCGCAGAGTTATACCTTGGCCTCGGCGCGCGAAACTGCCAGGGGGATGCAATCTGGTGCGCAAGCCAAAGCGGAAGACGTGGCTTATCAGGCAGCCGATCTATTCCTCACCGCAAGCGAATTGGAGCATGATGACGCGCAACTCACAGCGCAATTGCCCAGTCTGCAAAAGGTTGTTGAGGTAATGGGTGCTTCCGTGAACGAAGGTTCCGAATTGCCCGTTGAGCTGACCCGCGCTCGCGTCAACCTGCAGAGCGCTCAAGTCCGCCTTGATTCGGGCAAGCTCGATAGCGATTACTACGAAATGATGCTCGCAATTGCCCTTGGCTATCCGGCCACGGATCGCGTCAAACCGGTCGACTCGGAGAACACGGATCTTCTCATCCCCGCGAGTGAAAACGATGCGGCCGATTCCGCTCTCCGCAATAATCGCGAACTGCGGCATATGCAATCTGATGTCTTAGCCAAGCAGCTTGACCTGCGCTCCTACCGTGCCGCCCGGCTGCCCAAAGTGGATCTGGTGGCACAGTATTCGTTGTTTGCCAAGTACAACTATGAGCAATATTTTCAGAAATTTCGCCGCAATAATTTCCAGCTTGGCGCTTCTGTGACGCTGCCCATCTTTGTAGGAACTGCAGTCAAAGGTTACGCTGCGCAGGCGCTCACCGACATGCAAAAAATCCGCATCCAGATGGACCAAGTGCGCAATCGAATTATCAGTGAAACTCGACGCAGCTATGAGCAGTGGCAGAAGTCGGAAAAGCTGCGCGATCTTGCCCGCGCGCAGCTCGACCTGGCCCGTCAGGACCTTACGGTTCTCTTGGCTCAAAATGGCGAAGGACGCGTGCCGCTAAGCCGTGTGGAGCAGGCACGGCTCGAAGAAAGCAACCGCTGGATCGCGATGTATGATGCCGAAACGCAAGTCACGCGTGCGAAGATCGCCATCCTGCGTCAAACTGGTACCTTGCTGGCCACTCTGCGCAATACTTCCGCTTCCTCTGCCCCATGACACCAGCTCAAGCTCAACCCAATTCTTCCATTGACCCATCTGCGGCTTCGCCTTTGCCTCCTGCGATCGAGATTCGTGATCTGATCAAAACATATTCTGGATTTCGCGCTGTAGACAGCCTTACCGTCACTGTGCCTCAGGGCTGTTTTTTCGGGTTTCTAGGGCCTAACGGCGCTGGAAAGACCACTACGATCAAAATGCTGATGGGCGTAGCGAAGCCCGATTCCGGAACCATGCAGGTTCTCGGTCTCCCGCTTCCTGACAAGTCGTTCGAAGTGCGAAACGAATTGGGGTTGGTACCGGACGATTCATTGCTTTTTGATTATTTGAATGGTTTAGAGTACCTCGAATTTGTTGGCCGGCTCTATGGGCTTTCTAAATCGCTTGCCAAAGAGCGGGGCCGCGAGCTGATGGATCTTTTTGAGCTCAAAGAGAACAATCGCAAGCTCATTGGTGAATACTCAAAAGGCATGCGTAAGCGCGTGGCGATGGCTGCTGCGCTCATCCATCGGCCTCGTCTTTTCCTGATGGATGAGCCTTTTGAAGGGGTCGATGCCGTAGGTGCGCGGCTCATGAAAGACATTCTGCTTGAACAGGTTCGCCATGGTGCGACCGTATTCCTGACTTCTCACGTACTTGAGGTTGTGGAGCGGCTCTGCGATCAATTGGCCATCATCAACAAGGGAAAGATTGTCGTACAAGGAACTATGGCTGAATTGCGCCAGCAGGCGGCAGCCGGTGTCAGCACCCTCGAAGACATCTTTGTCAACATTGTAGGTGCTGAGCGCTACACGGAAAAGCTCGATTGGCTGTAGCGCACGATTTCTGCCTATGTGGTCCCAAATAGCCGCGATTATCTGGGCACAATTTCGAGTAACACGCAACCACTTGCCGCGTACAAGTGTGGGAGCTGTTCTTCTCGGTCTCTTGGGCGTGATCTGGTACGGCGTATTCGTGAGCATCGCCGTCGCGCTGGCAATCGCTCTTCCTAACGCCTCACTCCAGCAGCTTCAGCAATGGCTGCCTGTGGGACTATTGGGCGTCTTTGCGTTCTGGCAGCTAGTGCCGCTGTTCACGCTCAGCGGTGGCTGGTCTCTACAGGTTAATAAGCTGCTGCCGTATCCCATTCGCGATTCGACACTGTTTGGGATCGAAGTTCTGCTTCGCATCACCACTGCGCCGGAAATGGTCATTATTCTCACTGGCGCTTTAATAGGCTTGCTACGGCACGCTGGTGTTGGCTTCACCGCATTCGCGCTGCTCCTTTTCATTCCGTTCAATTTGTTTCTTTCCCTCGCCATCCGTGAGTGGGTTCTGCAGGCATTCGCGCGTAACAAATTCCGCGAAATTTTCACGGTCCTGATTGTCAGCATCGGCATTCTTCCGCAAATCCTGACACGGACGCCGGCAGGCCGCCGCATGCTCCCTTACTTTCTCAATGCCGCTCGCAGCACAGGAACGCCGTGGCGTGAAGTTGCGGTACTCAGCTTGGGAGCCCACTCCGCCTATCTAGATCTAGCGTTAATTTTGATCTGGACCTATGTGTGCTACTGGTTCGCTCGGCGTCGGTTCCAGAAAGGTCTTCAACGCGATGAAGCTTTTCGCGCTGGCGCATCGGCCGACGCACTCGCGCCGGGCCGCACGCCAAGACGCTCTATGTTTACGGGCTTGGCCGATCTTCCCAATCGCCTCTTTAGCGATCCATTGGCTGCTTTGCTGCAGAAAGAATACCGTTCGCTTTTGCGTATGCCGCGGTTTCGCATCATGTTCGGAATGGCCTGTGTCTTTAGCGTTGTCGTATTCATTCCCATGACTCTGAGCCAGGTGAGCCACGGCAAAAATGCTTTCATGAGCAATAACTTCCTCGTTGTCACCACGCTCTATGGTCTGCTTATCCTGAGTGACGCGCTTTTGCTCAACGTTTTTGGGTTTGATCGGCGCGCTACGCAGCTTTACTATGTTTCGCCCATTCCGTTCCGCACGGTACTTATAGCCAAGAACCTGACCGCGATCACATTTGTATGTATCCAATCCATTAGCGTGCTTATCGTTGCCGCCATCGTGAGAATTGCCCTCACGCCGGTAAATGTGCTCAACGCGGTTGCGGCAGCCTGCGTTGTCGGTATCTTCTTTCTCTCCGTGGGAAATGTGACATCTGTTTCGATGCCGCGGCCATTGAACCCTTCGGAAACTTTCCGTAAATCGGCTGGCGGAAAGATGCAACTGTATTTGTTGCTCGCTGCCATGGGTATGTGTGTCCTGGTTGGTTTCGGATTTCTCGCGCGGTGGGCTCTCGACACTAACTGGGCAATGCTAGGTGTGCTCGCCGTCGAACTCATCATCGGCTACATTGTTTACCGCGTCGCGATGGATTCAGCTGTCGAAAAAGCGATCGATCGGCGGGAACAAGTTATTGACGCACTTTCGAAAGGACCTGGAGCTGCTGTGCTGGGCATCGGAATGTCGTAACCAATGCTGTTAACCGCATCAGTCTTCGCGGCGCAACTTCCCGATCTCTCTTTCGATCGCGTCACGCACCGCCTCACGCGCTTCATCGTCTTTGTATTTTTGCCGTGGCCAAAAGAACCCTTTTAATCCGTCACGGCGTCTTCGCGGAACGATATGAATGTGCAAGTGAGGAACGGTCTGGCTCACGTGATTATTGATCGCGATAAATGTTCCTTCGGCATCCACCGCGGCTTCAATGGCTTTCGCCAAAAGCTGCGTTGTGGTCAGAGTAGTCTCGTTTAAATACTGCGGCAAATCCAGCAGCGTTTCATAGTGTTCGCGCGGGCAAAGTAACACGTGGCCGGGGAATAGAGGATGATCGTCCAGAAAGGCAATTAGTTCGGAATCTTGATAAACGATAAAAGAAGGCAGATTTCCCGCAACAATTTCGCAAAACACACAATTAGGTAGGTCCATATAACTCGGTTCAGGAGATTGTTTCGGGCAAGACGGCTCGTTCACACTGGCCCACCTTGTTCAGTTCCACGTGCATGTTGCCGTTACGGTCGAACTCAAACGCCGGCACAAAATGCGCTCCCCATGTGATTTCGTCAAAGCGATATGAATAGCGCGCATGCACGGTCTGGCCGAACGTGTCGTCGAACCCCTTCATCATCACCAACACTTCCGCTTGCAATCGATTTAGATCGTCGCTGGTTTTGCCACGAAGCGGGCTGTTTTCATCAATCGGATGCACCACTGTCCAGGTGAGCGGAAAGAATAAGACCTGAGATCGTTCGAGTGTCAGATTGACGTATTTCCTACCGAGTTGTCCGCCAATTTCCTCCACTGTCATTAGAGTTAACTGCGCTTCCAGGTCGATTAGATTATTCTGCCGGCGATTCACAACTCGGAACTGAAGACTGGCTCCATCACAATAGGGCGCCACAAGCATCGTGGGACTAAAACCGATGCGCGCTGACGGGCGCGCAAATCGTCCGAACAGCAGGCCGGTTGCCAACGCGAATGCCAATAAGCCTACCAGAGCTTCAAAGGATGCCAGCGTATTCGCAGCAAGGCCGACAGGATATAAGTCTCCGTACCCCACGGTCGTCAAGGTGTGTGAACTAAAGAACATGATGTTGATGAATCGTCTCCACTCCGAAGACGCCTGTGCGCCGTACACGGAATTGGGTCCGATCATCATGTATAGGCTTGCAAAAATCGTGTTAACAACGACGTATGCGATTAAAACGATTCCTAGGAATTGAGGCAATCTCAAATTGATGAGATAAAGATATGGATGGATGTCTCGCCAGGTAAAGCCTGTCCGGTACACGTTGAACCCGCCATCTTTGTTGATGACTCGTTTCAAATTGCCCGTGTACCGCTGAGTTAGGCCTGGATCGAAGCTCGCCTTGTTCATACGAAGAGAGATGATACCGTCAGTGCTTCCGCTTCTTCGCTTTGAATTCCATAAGAGCGAGCAATCCGAACCCAAGTCCTATGACAAGACGCACGCCCACAAGCCAAAGCTTGTCGCCGGTTATCAGATGGTCGATTGCGAGAAGTCCAAAACCGATCGCGATCGCTGCGTACCACCATGCCATCCACTGAAAACGGCTGCGTCGCATGGTTTGACTCGTCTTATTCGTACCATGGGGTCATATGGCTCGAACAGAATCCACCATGCTGCCGCTAGGTACGCTGGCGCCCGATTTTCGACTGTCTGAAGTCGTGTCTGGCAAGAGCGTCGGTCTTGGTGATTTCGCCGGTAAAGATGCTTTGTTGGTCATGTTTATCTGCCGCCACTGTCCGTTCGTCAAGCATGTACAACAGGAATTGGCCCGTATCGGCCACGATTACGCCGCAAAATCTTTGGGCATCGTCGCCATCTCTTCAAACGATGCAGACGCGTTTCCGGACGACGCGCCGGGCAGCCTGCGTGAAATGGCGATCGAGCTAGGCTTCAGCTTTCCGTATTGTTTTGATGAAACCCAAAACGTCGCGAAAGCATACGATGCGGTCTGCACGCCCGACTTCTTTTTATTTGGTAAAGATCGCCGCCTTGTCTATCGCGGTCAACTCGATGATAGTCGCCCGGGAAGCGGCATCCCTGTGACTGGAAAGGACCTGCGTGGTGCAATCGACGCCGTGCTTGAATTGCGGGCCGTTTCAGATCAGCAGAAGCCGAGCGTCGGTTGCAACATCAAATGGCGCAACGGCTGAAAAAAAATTAACGGCTTCCGAATTGAAAGATAATTGAGTGCTCGCTGGGTACCGGTCGTCCATCGAGGAGCGCCGGCTCAAAGACCCAGTTTTTCGCCGCAGTCTCAGCGGCGATGACCATCGCATGCGCGGGCTTGCGGCCACTTTGCGGTTGCGCTTGCGCCCGCGTGACGTGCCCCTTTTCGTCTACGCTCACAACCACATCTATTTGTGGAGATGACGCAACCAGCGAACGCGGGAGGATCGAAATATCCGGCAGCACCTGCCGTATCGGCTTGGGCGGCCTATAGCGTTGTACTAACGTGCTCTGCACCGGATTTGTTTCCCCGCTAGGTACAGCCGTGTTAGTCGTGGGCTGCTGAGTGCGAGGCGTCGTTTCAGTCGGCAGTTTTGATGGGACTTGCGAAACGGGCCCGGCAGGCTGGTCGCCGGTGGAATTCTGGGGTGCGGAAGTCGATTGGGTTTGTTCCGTAATTTTGGGCTGCGGAGATGGAGGCGGAGGTGAATTCTGTGCGGCCGCGGCCGGCGGTATCGTGGCTGGCGTAGCCGACGAAGCCGGTAAAACGGGTGTCGTAAGCCGGCTCAGATCGAACTTCGGAATCGATTGAACTGGATTTCGTAATATTGGGGTTTCGCGCGGCGGCGCCAGGCTGTTCACCGCGATTTTTGCCGTCGGAATCGGCTGCCATACATGTGAAGTCTCAATTGGCGCCGTGTTTTTCGGTTTTGCTGTGTTGTTGCCCGACGCATTCTGCGCGGTTACATCCAGTGGTTGATTTCGGGACGTGCTGTCCAAAACCCGCAAGTTTTCCGCTACTGTCTTGCCATCCTGACTTTTTACTTCCAGACGAAAACTCACATCGTCGGAGTTGGGCCGGTAAAGCACAGCGCCATTGGCGGCCTGTGACGCATCCAGGCGAACGTCCCGGTGCTGAGATCCGTCGTCAATATGAAGAATGGCTCCTGCGGCTGCGCGCACGACGGCGTTGCGCCGGTTCCAGCTAAGCAGTACGCGATCTCCTTGGCCTTCCACGCGCATGTTTAAGCCGGTATCCGGCAAGATCGCTTGCCAGAAAGAGCCCGAATTTCCGGAGGGAAGCCCGCGCAATACCAGGACAGCGAATGTCAAGCCTGCAAAAACCGCAAACAAAATCGCAGAGGAGAACCAGGGAACATTGCCTCTTTTCGATTGAATAAGCGGCGCCAGCATGCCCGGCAACTCACCGGCGCGAATCAATGGTTTCGAACGTGAAGCTTTTGAACGCGGCGGACGCTCGTTCGGAGCAGGTCGAGATTGCCCGTGCTCCCATAGATCCCCCAGATGGCGCGGGACCCGAGGTTCGATTTCCAAATCTTCAGATTGAGCGCTCTGTGCCCTTGCCGCGCTAGCGGCGTTTCCTTCTGTCTGGGTACGTAACGTGATCTCAACCTCGCCCGAGACCGCTTGACCGATGGCCAGCCGCGAAGCTCCCCAGCGGTGTTCCTCTTCGGTCAGCAGGCCTTCTCGGGCGCGTGCGTAGAATTCGAAAATCAAATAACCCGGATCGGAACGGCGCGCAATAAGCACCACATCCGACATCCACGCGAACTGGCGGTTGTGAAAGGAAATGTCGGCTTCCTGCAGTCCGCCCACGGGCCGAAACGCGTACCAGCCGAGAACACCTAACGCAGCTAGGGCCGGATCTGTTTCTGCCGTTCTTGCCAGCGCCAGAACCGCGTCATCCAGCCGAAGTTCGCCCGCTTCGATGGCCGCAATTTCGGAATCCATCAGCGAACGGAAGGCGTGCACGACGATTATGTCGTCTTGAGAGGTCCCGAACAACAGCCCAGACACTCCGTCTGGCACGGAGCGGGCGGTCTCCAGGCGCGCGCAAAGCCGGTTGACCAACTGAGGCATTAGGCGGACGCCGGAAGCAGCGTTAGCGTTGTAGGACGTTGCCGCGGCGCTCTGATCTGCAAGACTCATGCCGAATGCTTTCTAAGGTAGCAATCTTCTACTCTACTCGTTTTATACGGCGCAAGTAATTGAAATTACCAAATGGGTCCGTCTACTTGATTCCTGGCCAATCCACCGTCAAAAAACGGAGATACACTCTATTCAACAAGAGGTTCCTGTGCGCCTGAAGGCTGTAGTCGCTCTATTTACCCCGCTAGTGCTATTTGCTCCCCTCGGGAACGCGCAAGAGGTGGTGGCAGCGCAGTCTGGAATTATCCATTACTCGGAAGGTGCTGTCTTCATCGACGGGCTTCAATTGGAGCGAAAATCTGCCACTTTCCCCCTCCTGAAGGATGGTTCTGTTTTGCAAACGCAGAAAGGGCGTGTCGAGCTGATGCTTACGCCTGGAGCGTTCCTGCGGCTTGACGAGAAGTCATCGGTCAAGATGATTGCAAGCGCCTTAACCTCCACCACTGTCGAATTCCTCAACGGTTCGGCGATACTGGACGCGCTCGCGGCGGAAGGAGACATACCGATCGCTCTGAAGTTCAGAGATGCCTCTATCAGCTTTTCAAAACCCGGTGTCTATCGCATCGATTCGGAGACGCAGGTTTTCCAATCCTACAATGGCGAAGCCGTTGTCAGTCAGCACGACAAGCAGACGCGGGTTGATTCCAGTCGGCTCTATTTCTTCGAACTTGCGACGGACACAAAGAAATTTAACGACGGCCCCGATGACGAGTTTCTCGATTGGGCGCGAAATCGCAACCAGGTAATAACAGCCGAAAATCAGGCTGCGCAAGCCGACGACGACGAAGATGCGGCAGCGGATCTCAGCGGTGCACCCTCGCTGAACTACAACTTGCCAAATGGAGGCGTTAGCGTCACGCCCGGCTTTCCAGGGGTCGGCAATACCTATCCGTACAGCGGAATTTTCTTCAACAACTACGCTGTCACGCCGTTTTGGACACTACCGCCGTTGCCCGTGCCAGCATTGATTATTCGCCGCCCTTGGCCTTATCGGGCCTTTTCTCCTACTCGGCCGCGCATCATGAACTGGAATGCACAGCATCCGTCACATCCCAGAACTTGGGCGGCCTCACCGCGCCCGGGCGGAGTTTATCCTCACACCGGGTTTCGATCTCCCGCTTTTCCCCGTCCGGCTACGACGTACTCCAGGCCTCCGAACTCGCGTCCTGTCATGACCCCGCGCGCGCCCATGGCAGGCGCGCACGTTGGTAGAAGATAGTTCTTACTTTTGAAGTCCGCCGTATCGTCGGATCCACTCTAAAAGTGGTGCCGCCGCCAATAACAGGAGCCAGGATGACGGTTCTGGCGTTGCAAGCTCCAGGTCATATATAGCCTGCAATGTACCGGGACTGACCACTCCACCGTTCCAGGAAACCGTCAACGTGTCGTCATCGAGCGTTGCCGTTGTACCTCCGTTTACGAACGAATCAGAAATTATAGTGAGACCAAGTCCGACAAACGCCGCATCGGTAAATGTCATGCTAAACGGAGTATTTCGACTGGCGGAGATGACCATATCGCTCAAAACTAGCTGCGTAGCGTTAAAATCCGCGGTGTCGGTGTTAGCAGGGAACCCTGCACCGAACTCCACATCTGGATCTGCGATTGTCACGCTTGTGTCGGAGGAATTACCGTAGCCCATCGTTGGCACAAAGCCATTGGCTGCGTCGAAGTAATTCGCAGGCAGTCCTGAAAAATTGAGAGTTCCTGTAACCGTGGTGCCCAGAAGATCGGCGCTGCAGGGCATAACACAAGCCGCCATAACGGCAGCCACTAAAGCTGCAATTCGAATTCGGGTGCGCATAAGCTCCCCTCCGAAATTTTTGAAGGTTATATAGTATAGCCCGTTCTGTTTGTCTATAGTGTCACAGCGCGGTCATTGCCCAAAACAAATTTACAAATTTTGTTAGTCAATAGGTGCGTAATAACCTAAACGCCATCGCGCCTTTACCGCTGGCAATCCCGGCGGAGGATCTATTTTGACCTCAAGTTTCCGATATTCACCGTTATGGTTGTGGTTTATCGGCGAATAGGCAAGAACATACTGGTTTCGCAGCTCAATTCCAATGCGCCGCGCGATGTTGGGTAACACCGCATAGCTGCTTGCTGGAAATACGCGGCCGCCGGTCTGCTGGCAAAGAGTGGCCAGAAATAGCGGTCCTGACACCGGGCCCATGCCCAAACCAATGCTCTCCAAAGGATCGAAGACCCCCATGCCGTACACCTGAACATCAGCTTTTCGAATCGTCTCTTTGACCTCGGCCGATGTGTACTTGCTGCTGTTCTCTCCGCCATCCGAAATGATCAAAAGAGCCTTGCGGGCGTTGTGAGCCGATTTCATGGACTCCACGCCTAGGTTGACCGCATCCAGCAGTGCGGTGGTTCCATCCGGCACAGTGGAAGCCAAACTATTCTTGATTTCTTCGGGCGACTTGGTGAACGGAACGGTCAAACTTGCATGCGTATTGAATTCAACCAGGAATGCCTCGTCCTGCGGGTTCATCGTTTTTAGAAATTCGGCAGCCGCTTGCCGTGAGGTAGATAACTTTGAGCCCATGCTGGCGCTGGTGTCGACTAGAATGCCTACGGACAGCGGGACATCTTCGCCCGAGAATTGGGCGATTTGTTGCTGGATACCGTCCTCATAGATGCTGAAGTTCTGTTTTTCGAGCCCAACGACAAAGCGATTTAGGTGATCTGTCACTGACACGGGCACCACCACCAGGGTCGTTTGGACTCGCAGTTTAGGGCGTTGTGTCTCCTGCGGATTCGCGGTACGCGTACAGAGTAAATAAGCGAACCCGCAAAGACCAAAGGCTAATCCGCGTGACAGCACATCAAACTTTCTTTAGGAGTGTTCCTTCAACAGCTTCTTCCAACGCTCCCAAGCTTCATCTCGTGCCTTCTTGTTGCCTTCGGAGGCATCGGGCGCCTGGCCTGCGCGCATGAAGCCATGACCAGCGCCTTCGTACGTGACTGGCTCATAGGTTTTTCCCGCCGCCTTCATTTCTTCTGTCGCCGTCGGGATCGTCGCATCAATTCGCGCATCGTTCCCGGCATAGAAACCATAAACGGGAGCCTTGATACGCGCCATTGCATCTTTGTCTGGCGGCGGGCCATAAAACACGAAAGCTGCGGCCAAGTCGGGCCGGTCAGTCGCAAACCGGAAGCTCTTACCACCACCCCAACAGAATCCTGCAACAAATAACTTCCCGTTTGCCGCAGGTAACTTCAGCGCGTAGTCGGCTGCGGCATTCAAATCGGCAGTTACTTGTTCGGGTTTTAGAGCGCTTACACCCTTAGTCGCGTCGGTAAAACTGGATGTTCCTCCGCCATTCGGGCCCATTCCAGACAGAAGATCGGGTGCGATCGCTATATATCCCGCTGCGGCGACCTGATCTGCCAGATCCTGAATCCAATCGGATTCGCCAAAAATCTCGTGAATTATCAATACAACCGGAGTCTTGTCTTTCGACTCCGGATAGGCAATGAACGTCTCCACCGACCGGTCATCATGCTTGACCGTTACCCATTCGCGGTGGCGAGGCGACTTATTAAGGTCTTGACGCGCCCAGTCCTGGGCGCAAAGCGGAACGGCCACTACCGTGAGCAAAGCGAGGAAGCGAGTCATCCTCTTAGTTGTACTACCAATACGCCGAGCAGGATCATTCGGCTCGTCGGGCAAAAATTTTAAGAATTTTGAGGGCGAAATGCTGAAGTTTTGAGATACCTATTCCGATGAGTTCACTAACTGGATAAACCGTATGACATACCGCTCCTTAATGCGGGTCTTCTCCTCAGATCTGGCTATCGATCTAGGTACCGCGAACACGCTGGTTTACGTTGCCGGAAAGGGCATCGTCCTTAATGAACCCTCCATCGTGGCCGTAAATCGGCACTCTGGCGAGGTAATTGGCTGCGGCACCGAAGCTAAGGAGATGTTGGGACGCACCCCGTCTAATGTTGCCGCCATCCGGCCGCTTCGTGACGGTGTCATCGCTGACTTCAAAATGGCGGAGCGGATGCTGAATTACTTCATTCAGAAGGCCCATAAACGCAAGAGCATGGTGCATCCGCGAATTGTCATCGGCGTGCCTAGTGAAACAACTGAGGTAGAAAAACGGGCTGTTCTCGACTCAACCTATCGCGCAAAGGCCAGTGAGGTTCATCTTGTCGAGCAGGCTATGGTCGCTGCGCTCGGCGCCGGATTGCCCATCACTGAACCCAGCGGGAATATGGTTGTCGATATTGGCGGCGGCACTACCGACATTGCCGTAATTTCGTTGTCCGGAATCGTCTACTCACGGTCTTTGCGCATCGCTGGTAATGAGATGGACGACTCCATCATGGACTACATGAAGCGCCGCTATAATCTGCTGATTGGTGAGCGCACCGCTGAAAACGTCAAAATCGCGATTGGCTCCGCGCATCCGCTGACGCAGGGGATCACCATGGAAGTCAAGGGCCGAGATTTAGTTCATGGCCTTCCAAAATCCATCAGCGTGACCGACGTAGAAATACGCGAAGCGGTCTCAGATTGCGTGACTGCCATTGTTGGCGCAGTACGGACGGCGTTGGAACATACCCCGCCGGAATTGAGCGCCGACATCAGTGAAAAAGGAATTATTCTGACCGGCGGGGGATCGCTTCTGCGTAATCTAGATGAACGCATCCGCTGCGAGACCGGCATGCCCGTCCTCATGGCCGATGAACCGTTGGCGTCTGTGGTGCTAGGCACAGGCAAAATGCTCGAAGATTTCAAGCTGTTGCGCAAGATGGCGCTGAATTAAGGAACTTACATCTACTGCTGCTGTAGCCGCGCGGGAGAATGGAAGCCGTGGCTTCCCACCTCTTCGTCCTTCAATCGCGCATCGCGCTGTATCTACTGATCCTATGCGGCGCCGTCGGCGGGCAACAAACCTCGCTGCCACGCGCTCCCGGCGCGAAGGTCTTGGACGTCAGTGCGCCGGCTCGATTTTCCGAGCCGAGCATAGCTGTTAATCCCACTAATCCCAACCAAGTTGTCGTTGTCTATCAGGGCGGCACGTCGGTCCAAGGGTCGGCTAACGTCGCGTATTCGACTGACGCAGGAAACACGTTTGCGATTGCCGAAGGTACGCACCCGCCGGATTGGCGTGTACTCGGAGATGTAACCACAACCTTCGATAACAAAGGACACGCGTTTCTCTGCTATCTCGCGTTCGACAAGCTCGGCACGAATTCCTACTGGGCGCGCGGTGCTGGCCGGAACGGGATTTTCGTACGGCGGTCGTTGGATGGCGGCAAGACATGGGAAAAAGAGG
>DASREJ010000303.1:0-50153 GCA_035652115.1 Bryobacteraceae bacterium | reverse complement strand
TGCCAGGTGGAAGGTGATTTGCGTTTCGTTTTCCACTACTGCTGGTTTGCCATGCGTCAGCATAACGGCTCCGGTTCCAGCCGCTCCCCCAGCACCGGCACCGATCGCAGCGCCTTTGCCACCGCCTGCAAGACCGCCAATAAGCGCGCCTAAGGCTGCTCCGCCGGCAATTTTCGCCGTATCCTGACCGACGTTGCTGCTGCCTCGGCGGCTATACATATCCGTCGACACCTGCACTCGTTGGCCATCCGTCGTATTGATCTCGGTCAGCACAAGGCTCAATGCCGCTACGTTTGCCATGTGCCCTGCCGACTGCGCGTTGACGACGCGCCCCAAGACCTTTGAGCCTTTGTCGGCAATGATGAAGCCATCCTGAATGACAGGGCTCAGGAGCGTTGCCCGGAAGGTGTCGCCCGTATAATTGTGCTCGGTCGATAGCGTTTCGCCTAATCGGATCGCGAGCATCGTGCCTGATTTCAATGTCACGACGTGAGGCTCTGGTGCGGCGGGGGGCACGACCACAGGCGCGGGTTCAGCAACCGGCGGAGTATCGATTTTAGGTTGATCCACCGGTGGCTGATCTATTGCCGATTGATCTGGCGGTTGCTGTTGCACAGCAGCCGTGGGCGCCGGCTCTGGCGGGGGCATTTTCAGCACCGGGTGCACATCATTCTGTGCGATCTGGATCGGCTTTCGCACCGGCTTCGCTAGCGCGTTGCTTAACACGGAGTGCCGGCGCTGTACCTTGTGTTCGGTGCTAACAGGCTTTGCTTCCGGGGCAGTGTCGGCGGGCGGCGCCGGAGTTTCCACTGGTGCAGGAGGAACTATTACGGAAGTTTGCGAGGTCGGTATATGACCGGGATCGTTGACGCGGACATAGATCAGGGCGCTGCCCAGGGCCACAACGATGCCAGCCACAAATGCGGCGGCTACTTTCACCAGATTGAATGATGTCACTAGCGCAATCCCCTTACTAACAAGAACGCGAGTACCCGGTAGGGAGTTTCGCCTCCTCCCGGTTAAAATGATGTCATTCGGGCATTTTCCGGCCCGGAATGTTCCCTTTTCATGACCCAGCACGCTAATCCGGGCTTCCCCGACGGCTATTTTGTGGGCCCGATTGCAATCAATCCGGCCACCGTTCTCGCACCTATGGCGGGTGTAACGGACACGGTTTTCCGCCGGTTGATCCGCAAACAGGGCGGCTGTGGACTCCTGATGACGGAGTTCACCAGTTCGCACGGGGTGGTAAGCACCAAACATGCCAAAAAGCCGAACCGGAACTTTCGCTATTTGTACTTCCAACCGGACGAGCATCCTATTGCGTGCCAGTTGTTTGGGTCAGATCCAGATGTCATGGCTGAGGCCGCAAAGGTGTGCGAAGACCGTGGATTCGACATCGTCGATATCAACTTTGGCTGTCCGGTCAACAAAGTAGTTAAGTGCAACGGCGGATCAGGACTGCTACGCGATCTGCCGCTGGTCGAGAAGATCCTAACAAAGGTTCGATCGGCGATTTCGATCCCGCTAACGTGCAAGTTTCGAGCCGGCTGGAACGACCATGAGCTGGTGGCCGTACAGATGGCGAAACTGGCGGAAGACTGCGGTTTGTTGGCGGTAGCTCTTCATCCGCGAACGCGCGAGCAGGGCTATAGCGGCCGGGCGGACTGGACTCGGATTGCCGAGATCAAGGCGGCAGTTCACATTCCGGTTATCGGGAACGGCGACATCATCACTCCTGAAGACGCAGTGCGCATGCATCGCGAGACTGGCTGCGACGCGGTGATGATCGGCCGAACCGCATCATACAATCCCTGGATCTTCGCTCAGATCGAGAGCTTTGTGCGCACAGGAAGCTATGAAATTCCGCCGGATCGAGAACGCTATCACATCATGCGGACTTACTACCAGATGCTTCACGACCACGGCGAATCCGATGCGATCGGAAAGATGAAGCAGTTTGCCACCTACTTCACGCACGGCGTACGAAACGGCGCGAAGCTTCGGACCGAAATCTATCGAGCGCAAGAGGCGCCGCGGATTCTGGACATCGTAGACCAATTCTTCACCGAGCAACTTAGCGCACCTACCGTTCCCACGGAACCGGCGTTGGAGTACGCCGGCGTCGCTTGAAGAACGTGCAACTCATCACAGACGGCGCTTGCTCGGGCAACCCGGGTAAAGGCGGCTGGGCGTGCATTCTGCGCTATGGCGAACTCAAGCGAGAGTTATTCGGGTGCGAGCCGCACACGACAAACAATCGCATGGAACTGACTGCGGCCGTAGAAGGATTGAAGCGGCTGAAAGAGAGTTGCTCGGTCGAAATCATCACAGACTCCGAATACCTGAAGAACGGCATCACTACCTGGATTCACAACTGGAAGAAAAAGAACTGGACGACTTCCGACAAAAAACCAGTGAAGAACCAAGATCTCTGGATGGAGCTCGATGAACTAGTAAGCGCACACGAAACCAAATGGAAGTGGACCAAGGGCCACGCCTCCCACGAGGACAATAACCGCTGCGATGAACTAGCCACGCGCGCGGCGCGGGAGCAGATAGCCAGCGAACCGGCCGGCAAACACCAGCCTCATAAATCGATCTGATGCCTGGCCAGCGTGTCTGCCTGTTTGGCGGAACTTTCGATCCCGTTCATACCGCACACCTGCGGATGGCGGAAAAAGCGATCTGGCAGTTTCATCTGGACCGGATCATCTTCATCCCGGCAGGCAATCCACCGCACAAAGATGCGGGCGCGGTATCTCCATACGCAGATCGCCTCGAGATGCTCAAGCTGGCTTGCGCCGGACATGAACGTTTCGAAGTATCGGACATCGAAAACAGCAGCGAACGCAGCTTCACGGTGAATACGCTCGAACGCTTCCGGCAACAGCTTAGCGAAGATGACCAGCTCTTCTTTCTTATTGGGGCTGATGCGTTCGATGAACTAGAGACTTGGCACCGCTGGAAGGACGTGGTCCAACTCACCGAGTTCATCGTCGTTTCACGACCGGGAAAAAGCTATCACGCGCCGCCGGGGGCAAAAGTGCTGCGCTTGGATGACGTTCAACTTCCGACTGCGAGTACAGCAATTCGAGCCAAGTTGGCGACGGGCGAGCCGACACCCGAGGTTCCAGCGCCAGTGCGCGAGTTCATCCAGAGGCGCGGACTGTATCGATAAAAAAGCTTATTGCTTTGCGGTGACGCAGTGTTGATCGAAGGCTTCGGTCAAGACCTGCGCGATTTCGGGCGCTTGCCGGATTTCGATCTGATGGCGATGAAGCACGAAGACCGGCTTGCCGTCCTGGAAGAGAGCCATTGACGGAGAAGACGGCGGAACACCCGGTAGCAGTTCACGAACCCGAGCCACTGCTTCCAGATCAGCGCCAGCAAAAACCGTTGCGACTTTATCGGGCCGCACACTGTGCTGCAAAGCCATACCCACCGCGGGGCGCGCTTTTCCCGCAGCACAGCCGCAAACGGAATTAACAATCATCAAAACCGTGCCCGAATTTTGCGCCAGCGCACGATCGACTTCTTCGGGCGTGCGGGCTTCAGCCACACCGTACTGCGTAAGATCCTGCCGCATGGCGGCAATCAGTTGTTCCGGATATCTCATGTACTTTCCTATACCAGCTTACGAGAACTGCGGCTAAAGGCCTACTCTACAGTGAGCCGGTACCCGCTCTTGGCGTTTGTACCTTCGGGGTAGCCAAGTAGCCAACAATGGTGTCTTTGCGGACTTCGTTGACAACAAGCTCATCCGGTTGTCCTGCTTTGCCGGTATAGAACTGGATAGGTTCGTTGATATTTCGATCTTTCTTTTCGACAGTCTTGTCGTTTGCAGTAATCTCGATGGTAAATTTATTGTGCTTCGGATCCGCCTTCTTCAACTCCACCGACACGTCAGCGACGCGGCTCGGCTTCTTGGATTTAGTGATAGTGAACTCGGTATAGTTGCGCTCACCTAGCTCACGGAGCGCCCTTAGCTCCTTCCCGTTCGTCGCAATCAGGCTTTCGTGGTTGTCCAATTCGCCGGTCGCCTTCTTAAGATTGGCGATGGTTTCCTCCAACTGGCTCCTGGTTTTTTGCACGTCAGTCTTAACGTTCCCGACGTCAGTGGAGACGCTGGCGATCTGCGTTGTGGCAGTGTCAGCAGTTTGCTTGACGGTGGCGATGGCTTGTTGTTGGGCGGCTTGTTCGGTCGCCACCTTCGCCTGCAGAGCTTCCATGCGCCTCTGTGCGTCAACTTTGGCCTGACCGACTGCTACATTCGCCTCGCGGCGGGCCTGGGCAAGCTGATTCTGAACGACCTCAAGACGTTGAGTCGAGCGCCGGACTTCCTCGTTGGAAGCGACGCGAATCTGCTCCAGGTCATTGTTCAAGGCTTGCGTCAGCTTGTTCATCTCAGCCCGGTTTTCGGTCTTGAGGTGATCCAACTGAATGAACAGAAAGATGTTCGAGATCGCCAGAAGAACGAGTATTCCGATTAACACTGGCGTTTTCCAGTTCGGACTCGAAGGAGGCGGAATAATGTATGTCGGCTGTTGAGGTGAACTACTCATCTCTATTTTCCTTTAGGCGTTTGAAGACACGCCGAGCGTCGGAGCGCCCTGCAGATGGCAGACTAGACGTATCTTTCTTATATTATGTTTCAATTGCGCACAGAATGCTTGGCGGCAACCGCGGGTGCGGCGAAATCAAGTTTTTCCTGACGAGGTATGCCGGGCTCAAAACAGCGGCGGCATCTGGCTTCGTAAGCACCGCCCGCCCCAACCAGAATCAGATCCTCCGACTCTACCAAACGCTGGGTGTGTTTGGCGGGACCTCCGCAACGCATACAGATGGCCAACGTTTTCGTGATCGATTCCGCCATCGCCAGCAGATCGGGCATCGGCGGAAACGGCCGGCCAAGGTAATCGGTATCGAGGCCGGCGATGATCACCTGTTTTCCGCTGTCGGCGAGCTGGTTTGCAACTTGCAGCAGATCCGGACCAAAAAAATTCGCTTCATCGATGCCTAGAACCTGAGTTCGCCAATCAATCCGCTTCAGAATTTCAGCCGCATCTTTCACCGGCTCCGATCGCATGCGGATGTCGGCGTGGCTGACGATCTCCTCGTCGGAGTAGCGAGTGTCTATCGACGGCTTGAACACCTGCACTCGCTTGCGAGCGATGGTCGCGCGGCGCAACCGCCGAATCATTTCTTCTGTCTTTCCGGAAAACATCGGACCGCATATAGCTTCGATCCAACCTGCGTTCGGGATAACGATATCCAAAAGTTAAACGCTCTCCCGTTTTCGATTTACACGAATGGCATTTTGATCCTGCGTCGGCTCGCCGTCGCATTCAACCTGCAAGACAGTCGCGATGGGATCGGGCGCAAACATGGGCAGTCCTAGAAAACGCACGCGAAATTGCTCCTGTTCAAATCGTACCGGCGTGCCGCTGGGATAAAGTTTCGCAGAAAGAACTTTTTGCTGAAGACCACCGACCGCCAGCGTCTCTCCCGGCCAGAAATAGGCGTGGATGAATAATGTGTTGCCCTGACGCGTAAACAATGCGAATTCTGAGCGCTTCACCTGACAGCGATCGGCATGATGAATCAAGGCGTTGTTTTGGTCCATCCAGCGCCCCACTGAAGTAAGGATTTCGATGGAGGGCTCAGGAATTGATCCGTCTCCTTCGGGACCGATGTTCAGTAAGTAGTTGCCGTGATCGCGCGCGCACGTGAGCAGATTGCGAACGATGGTCTTGGGAGATTTCCAATTATCATCTGCGCGCTGAAAACCCCAGCTATCGTTCATGGTCATGCACGATTCCCAGGGCACGTCGTATGCCTGGATGTGCTGCTCCGGGGTTTGGAAATCTTCCGGAATACCGGAGCGATTGTTGATGAGGATGTCCGGCTGCAGCTTGCGAACCATCTGATTCATCTGCACTGATTCCCACCCTTCAGGCGTCAGCGGCCAGTTGACGTCATACCAAAGGACGTCGATTTTCCCGTAGTTCGTGCAAAGTTCGCGGACCTGGCCGTGAATGTAATCCACGAAGCGGCGACGCGCGGCCTCATCCGTTTTACAGCGCGCACCATCGGGGTGATGCCAATCCATCAGGGAGTAGTAAAAGCCAAAACGCATGCCCTCCGAACGAGCGGCTTCCACATACTCAGCGACTAAATCGCGACCGACCGCCTGCTTGGGAGCGCAGTAATCGGTCAGCTTGGTATTAAACAGGCAAAAACCTTCATGGTGTTTGGTGGTCATCACCATGTACTTCATGCCGGCGGTTTTTGCGAGCTTTGCCCAGGCGCGCGCGGCATGAGGTTGAGGATTAAATTGTTTGGCGAGCTGTTGGTACTCCGAAATTGGAATCCCTTCTTGCTCCATGGCCCATTCATGACGGCCCAAGACGCTGTAAAGACCGAAATGGATAAACATGCCAAAGCGCGCCTCATGCCACCACTGCATGCGACGATCCCGATCCTCAATAGTGGATGTGGTGGGCGCAGGATTCACGCGCGGCGGCGTGTTTTGACCGCGCGCCACCCGAGGGAGCAGAGCCGCGGCGGCACCGGCACTTTGAAGTAAACCACGGCGTGAAAACGTTCGAGATGTCATGTCTAGTTGCAACATAAGTTGTACCACTTTAGCGATAAACATGCCGCAATCATGCTTGCAGACACACGAGGAGCGCAGCCACCGAAGAAGCATTGATTTTGAGACTGATTTATGCGGCGATTGGCTCGGTTTGAGGTGGTGTAGAGGTCGTTGTTTGGTTCGCGGCTCCGAAGCGACCTTCCTGCAAACGGCTGGCTCGTTCCGAGCACCACGTGTGCTCAGCCATCTTCTTCACCAGTTCGATTTCGGCAAGACAGGCAGGCTTTTCTTCTTCCATCAGCCGATTGAGCACCCATCGAACATCTCCTGATCTTCGCCTTCGAGAACTTCGAAGGCTCCGGTGAGGCCGTGCTTTCTGGCGCGAACGCGCAAAAGAGCACGGCCCCCTCACCGAAATGGGCCGCGAACGAGTCTCGCGCAATGAATTGGGAATCGGGATTGCTAAAACCGGCCAGGCGGCACCAAAGCCAACTCGACATACAGCACCGGACTGGAGATCAATGGCCAGGTTGGCTCGGGGACGGAGGGGTGATTCGCGCTAGGCAAGAAAATGATTGACAGCGCGGCTTCTTAGAGAGTACTTTATTTTATAAAGTACATTTGGGCGGTCGTCGCAAAGGCGATGGTCGTCATCGGGGTGCTGCTCAGTGAACGGATCTTCAATCTTTCAAACACGGCCCAGGTCGATGGGCCTGAAGCTCATCGTCGTCTGTGGCCTGGCTTTGCTCATGGGAATTCCTGCGATTCTTGTCAGCAGTTTAGTGGATGAACGGGCTCAGCGTGCCGCAAGCGTAGTCGAAGAAATAAGTAGACATGTCGGTGGGGCACAGACCTTTCTCGGGCCAACCCTGGCAATTCCCTATACGGTGTCGCCGCCTAGTTCGGCCGAGCCGCCGAATCACAGCGTCTATCTAGTCTTCCCGGCCCGAGCTTCCGCCGTGCTGAAGACATCCACCGAAGAGCGTCACCGCTCTCTCTTCCGTGTGCCAGTCTATGAAGCCGATTTGAAGTTCGATGCGGATTTCGATTTATCCGACGTGCCCAATTCGGCTGTCCAAAACGCCCAACTGAATTGGAGCCAGGCGGAGATCGTCGTTGGTGTCACCGATGCGCATGGGGCATTGGCAGACGCAATGTTGAGTGTGGACAACAAAATCCTGACAATGGTACCCGCAAGTGTCGCTGGAAGTCTTCCTCTTGGAAGCGATACGAAACAGCAGACCAAGTTGGTCCTGTTCGCCGCGCGTCCGGCGAATGCTATAAAAGCTCAGCTTCCTCTTCATGTCACGGCGACGCTACGATTCTCAGGCGCGGAACGCATTTCCGTTCTTGCTTACGGCAAAACAACTCAGCTCACCGCAGAGGGTGATTGGCGCAATCCCGGGTTCGATGGTGGAATCTTACCGCTGAGCCGTGACATTACCAATCATGGCTTCACTGCTAAATGGTCCGTGCCCTTCATTGCCCGTGGCGTTCGCGACCAAGGGCCCATCGATTCGATCACGGGACTTAACACAACGGCGCTTGGTTTGTCGTTCATTGAAATGGCAGATCCGTACCAATCCGTCAACCGGTCTTTGAAGTACGCACTTCTCTTTCTCGGACTAGTTTTTCTCTCGTATTTCGTATTTGAGGTGACAACTGGCAAGCGCGTACATCCTGCGCAATATATCTTGGTCGGAATAGCACAGATTATTTTTTATTTGTTGCTTCTGTCTGGGTCGGAGCGAATTGGCTTCGACTGGAGCTTTTTGATCGCAGGCACGGCTACCGTGATCTTGCTTTCCACCAATGCCGGGTGGGTATTTTCAAGTCGAGCGCACGGTATAAGGGCGCTACTGATTTTTTCTATTCTGTATTCCTTGATCTACTTACTGCTACGGCTGGAGGACAATGCACTGCTTATAGGCGCAATCGCCAGTTTCTTCGTGGTCGCGGGAGCCATGTATTTGACTCGCCGCATCGATTGGTATACGGCATCGCATGAAAAGGTCACCTAGGCACTTCTTCAGGCCTTGTGGTCAGGCCATGGCAGCCACGCTGGCGCTTTGCTCCGGTGCGATAGGGACTGGCAATTCGGCGGAAGAAAGGAGCGGTTCGTTCAAGATGAGTGAATGTTGACCCTGGTGGTAACGGCTGATAATCGCGGGACCATTCAACAATTTCTTCCCAATCCATCCGGTCGTAGCCGTGAATTTCCCGCTTACGCGAGCAAATTGCGAAGAGCGGCGCCAACCTCCGGATACCGAAACTCGAAACCAGCGTCCTGCGCGGCTTTGGGCAGCACGCGCTCGCTCGCGGTCATAGATCCGGCGGCCTCGCCCAAGGCCAGCCGTAAGGCGAATTTCGGAACGGAAAATACGGTGGGACGATGAAGCGCGTTGCCGAGAGCACGCGTGAATTCCGCATTCGTCACAGGTTGCGGGGCGCTCGCGTTGAAGGGGCCCTCTGCGCGCTGATTTTCCGCCGCGAAGAGAAGGAAACGGATCAAATCGTCCAGGTGAATCCAAGGCATCCACTGCCTTCCGCTTGCCAGTTTGCCACCAAGACCGGCGCGAAACAAAGGCAACATTTTCCCAAGCAGACCACCTTCGCGGCCCAGCACGGGCGCGATCCGTACCAGGACTACTCGCAGGCCGAACTCCCGCGCGCGCAGCGCCTCCAGTTCCCAATGGATGCAGAGATCGGCAAGAAAATCGTTACCCGGCGCACTGGTTTCTATGAGAGGCTCGGCGCCGCGGCTGCCATAATAGCCGGTTGCCGAAGCCGAAATGAGCACCGTGGGCTTGTGTCGCAGCTTTCCAATAGCCGAGACTAGGCTGCGCGTGCCATTCACCCGGCTCTCGCCAATACGGCGCTTTACCGCTTTGTTCCAGCGCTGCGCGACCGGTTCGCCAGCCAGGTTGATGACGATATCGGCGGTGGGAACGCTGTCCAGCGGGGGCGGCTCGCCCGGATTCCATAGGTGGAATGCGGCACGCGAGTCGAGAGTTTTGCTGCGCGCACGCGCCAGGTAATTCACTTCGTTTCCGCTGTCCAAAAGCCGCTGCACAAGATTGCGGCCGATAAAGCCGGTTGCCCCGGTGATCAGGTAATCCATAAATCAATTCGCGTTATCCCATAGCGAATTGGAGCCGAACTAATCTTTGGGTGCAATGCCGAGGGCCCGCATCTTGCGATACAGATGGCTGCGCTCCAGGCCCAACAGCTCCGAGGCGCGCGTCACATTTCCGCCGGTTTCTTCGAGCTTGCGCAGGATGTAATCGCGTTCAGCGGCTTCCTTCACGTCATGGAGGCTGCCAAAACCGTCGTGGGCCTTGGCGGCAGATCCGCGGCGGACGCCATCGAGCGGAATGTGCCGTACTTCGATGCGCCGTTGAGGATAAAGAATGACGATGCGTTCCATCAGGTTGCGCAACTCGCGAACGTTGCCGGGCCAGGAGTATCGTGTCAGCGCATTCATCGCCTCGGGCGCAATCTCCTTCGGCTTCTTGCCATAGGCGCGTGTAAATTCGTTCAGAAAGTGAGCGGCGAGCAAGGGGACATCTTCGGCGCGCTCGCGCAACGGCGGCACGGTAAAAGGAATGACATTCAACCGGTAAAACAGATCTTCGCGAAAATTGCCACGCTCGATCTCCGTTTCCAAATTCTTGTTTGTGGCAGCAATGACGCGGCAATCCACCTGAATGAATTGCGGCGCGCCGACCGGCTCAAACCGATGTTCGTCGAGAGCCCGCAGCACCTTAGATTGCGTCCGCAGACTCATGTCTCCCACTTCATCGAGGAAGAAGGTGCCACCGTGGGCCTTCTGCATTTTGCCGATTTTGTGGTCTACAGTGCCGTCCAGACGGGTATGCCGGTGGCCGAACAGCTCGCTTTCGATGAGGTCTTCCGGAAGAGCCGCGCAATTCACCTCAACGAATGGACCGCTTGCACGCTGGCTGGCGCGATGAATCGCGCGCGCTACTAACTCTTTGCCTGTGCCGCTTTCGCCGTAGATCAGCACGCGGCCATTTGTTCCGGCCATCAGCTTTAATTGCTGACGCAGAGCTTTCATAGGAACACTGTTGCCGATAATTTCCGGAAGCGCGGTGTCTTCACGCAGGCGCTGCAGCTCCAGATCCATGCGGCGCTGCTGAAGCGCATTTTTCAGTACGACGCTGACCTTCTCAATGGTGAGCGGTTTTTCAACGAAATCGAATGCGCCGAGCTTAGTCGCCTTCACGGCGGTTTCGATGTTGCCATGGCCGGAAATCATGATGATCGCGGGCCGGTCCACGGCGGGCAACTCCTGGATACGAGCTAAAGTTGCTAATCCATCGAGGCCCTTCATCCAGATATCGAGCATGACAGCTTCGTAAGCTTCGCGGCCTAATTCAGCTAAGCAGGCTTCGCCGCTATCCACCGCGGTTACGTCGTAATTCTCATCTGAAAGGACACCACGCAAAGACTGCCGGATGGCAGCTTCATCATCGACAACTAGAACTTTGGGTCCGCGCGCCTGCATTGTGCCGAGCTATACCTTCAGAGTAGCCGCCGGGACTTCTATCTCTGGCGAAGTTCCCTCAACGGGCAAGGCATTCAGATGAATGACGAAATGCGCGCCAGTTGGATAGTTGTCTTCCACGTGAACCGTGCCGCGATGCTCGGTAATGATGTGGCTCACGATCGCCAGTCCCAGGCCGGTTCCGCGTGCCTTGGTTGAAAAGTAGGGTAGAAAAAGCTTTTCCTTGTCGGCGGATGAGATGCCGCAGCCGGTATCTGTAACGGATAATTGCACGACTTCAGGCGATGGCTGAGAAGTGGCGATGATAAGTTGCCGGACTGGCGCTTCGGTCATCGCCTCGGCCGCATTATCGATCAAATTGACGATCACCCGCTTCATCTGCTCCTTATCGGCCATGACCAAAGGCAGACTGGGATCCAAATCTATCGTGACATCGATTGATTCCAAGCGTCCCCCAAACAGAAAGACGGCGCTCTTGACGATGTCATTTAAATCGGACGGCATCAATTGAGCGCTGGGAAAACGGGAGAAGCGAGAAAACTCATCGACCAGCGTTTTTACTGTTTGCACTTCCTGCTGTATCGTGTGTGTACACTCCTCAAGAATGGCGCGAGCCGCCGGATCGAGCGATGATATGCGCGACAAGTGCCGCGCTATTCGGTCGGCAGATAAAGAAATGGGAGTGAGTGGATTTTTAATTTCGTGCGCAATGCGACGCGCCACTTCCTGCCAGGCCGCCGCCTTTTGAGCGCGCAACAGATCGCTAGTATCTTCGAGCACGAGCACAAACCCGCGCTGCTCTGCAAGCGAAGCAACTGTCACGGCCAAGTGAAGAACGGAGCGCGGCCGTTGGATATCTAGCTGAGTAGCCGCAGAGCCCGTACGCCGGGCGCGCTTCAGCAGATATCGAATTTCGGCCAAATCGTCGCCTGAGAAAAGATCGTCCAGCCGCTTGGCGTCTAAGACTCGTTCTTGCGAGAAGATACCCGAAAGCGCTCGATTCACCCGCTCAATACGTTCGCCGCCAGAAACCGAAATAACGCCGGTAGGAATGCTTTCGAGAATCGCTTCCGTGAAACGGCGGCGCGCTTCCAACTCGCGGGAATTGGAGTCGAGCTCGTTTGTCATCTCGTTAAATGCGCGAACGAGCGTTGCTAACTCGTCGATCGCGTTTTCGCGAACACGGTAGGCGAGATTGCCGCGCCTCACCTCTGATGCAGCTTCGAGAAGCGCCGAAATAGGCACGCTGATCTGGCGCGCCAGAATCTGCGCAGACCATGATGCGAAGAACAGCACGAATAGGGTGATGAGGCAGATGAGCTGAAAATAAGTCTCTCGATAAAACTTTCTGCGGCCTTCTTGTTCATCGACGATCTGCTGAATAGTCGCTTCCTGAGCGGCGAGACTCTGGGTGGACGCGGGGTCGCCGATGAGCGGCGCGGCCAATGAAATCCGCGCAAGCTTGGACCCGCCTTCCATCACATCGGCCTCCGCCTTAAGCAGCGTTCCCTGTGACTGGCCAAAGAGTTGGTAGAGCAGCATGGGGACGCCGCTTTGCGGGGTCAGAATGAGCTGCTGAATGCCTCGCTCCGTGCAGACGCGATGAAAAAAGGCCGTCTCCATGTGCCCGGCTTTGGCTGCATCCAGAGTTTCGGGCAGCAGGCTGATCCAATCGGCTTCCGCCTGCAGACGTAACTGCGCTTCTTTTCTGTAGGTGCTATCGAGTTCTTTGTACGATTTGCTGAGTTCTCGCAGCGCTGTCTGGGCAGGCCTGCTAAACCAGACATCCAAGTGGCGATTGAGTACCCAACCGCTGAACAAGACCGAAAAGAGCGCCGGCGCGAGTGTCAAAGCAAGCGCGCCGAATAGCAGCTTGGAGCGGATTCTTGAACCTAATTTATTCCGTTGCCGGTCAATGTAGACTTTCACTCCGGCGCGAAACAGGAGGAAGGCGAGAAGCACCGTCAGCAGGAAAATCAGCGTTGAGACGGCCCAAAGGACAATGGTTTCGCTCAGGTTTGCGGGCGAATATGGGATGCGGAAAGAGCCCTGCCAGATCACCAGAGCCAGCAGAATGAGTAGGCTCAGCGCAGCCGCGGCGAAAGCGAAACGTCGGCGCACAACACTGCCATGGTAGCCCAATTGAATATCTTTAAAGCCGATGGGAGACGGCGAAGGCTACTTGTCGCGGGCTGGGCGGCTTTGGGTTCGAAACTCGTATTGCTGTATTTGCAGCGCGAGTTGCCCTTTAACGTGACGCGTGATACGGCCGCGGGCAACCAGGTTCAACAAACACTTTTCATTGAGCTGCGCCGGCCAACTAATAGAAACTTCCAGGCGCGTGCCCAAAGGCATATCGTGTTCAGAAGTGAACAGAACGCCTGAACTGCTGATGTTGAGGGTCTTGCCTACGCCAGACTGCAATTCAGTCCGTTGGTTGAGGGTTTTGTATCTTATTTCGCGCTCAATCGGAAAGCGGCTCGACCGCCGCCGCTCGGTTGAGGGCATTTCTGGGACATCCATGCGTTTACCGATGGTCAAAAGGGTTTCCGACACTGTAGGATGGCTCCGTTATCTGACGTCAAACATTGACCATACATTCGATTTAGTGATTAATTCTTGTTCTTTTCTCGTCTTTCCGAGAGCCAGGCAATACGTTCGCGCAGCTTTTGCTCAAACCCCCGGTCGGTCGGTTCATAAAAGCGGTACCCGGCAAGCGCATCAGGAAGACAAGTCATATTTGTTATTGCATCCTGCTCATTGTGCGCGTGTTGATACCCCTTGGAATACCCCATCTGCTTCATCAACCCAGTAGGAGCGTTGCGCAAATGCAGCGGAACTGGCGCGGCCGATGTATTTTCAATTACAGTATCCACTTTGTTGAGTGCTTGATAGGCCGCATCGGATTTAGGAGCCAGCGCCAAATATATAGTTAGTTGCGCCAGCGCTTGATCTCCTTCCGGGACGCCTAAAAAATGCACCGTCTGCATGCACGCGATACCTTGTTCTACAGCTCTGGGATCGGCCAAGCCTATATCCTCGATCGCCATGCGCACTAGTCGCCGCGCGATATAGAGGCGATCCTCCCCCGCTTTTAACATCCGCCCCAGCCAATACAACGAAGCGTCTGCATCGCTGGAACGGACCGACTTATGTAGAGCTGAAATTAGATTATAGTGTTCCTCTCCAGTCTTGTCATACAGCAGAACCTTACGTTGTAAAGAATCTGCTACCGTTTGTCGGTCAATCAGACCGTTTTTCGCCGATTCGGCGGCGATTTCCAGCGTATTTAACGCAGCACGCGCATCTCCGCTGGACGCTACTGCAATCTCATCGAGTAATTCATCACTCACCTTTAGCCCGAGATGCCCCAGGCCGCGGTAAGGCGTTTCCAGCGCCCGTTTTAAGAGACTCACAACCTCCGCTGTTTCTAACGCACGAAGTGAATAGACTTTCGTGCGGGACAGGAGGGCGGAAACTACCTCAAAGGAAGGATTTTCCGTGGTGGCTCCGATCAAAACCACGTCTCCGCGCTCAACATAGGGTAGGAATGCATCCTGCTGGGCCTTGTTGAAGCGGTGAATCTCATCGATGAAAAGAACAGTCTTGCGACCCATTCGCCTGGCACGTTCGGCATCGGCCATGACATTCTTTATTTCTTTAATGCCGCTAAGAACCGCGCTGAAAGGAATGAATGTGGCGTTGCTCCGCTGGGCGATTAAGAAAGCGAGAGTGGTTTTGCCCGAACCGGGAGGCCCCCACAAAATCAGGGATGTCAGGTGACCGCTCTCGATTTGAGCGCGAAGCGGCTTGCCGGGGCCCAAGATATGTTGCTGGCCGAGGTATTCATCCAGAGTTTGCGGACGCATGCGGTCGGCAAGCGGCCGGTCTTGTTGCTGCGCAGAATTTTCGGCCAACGGAGAAGCATCAAACAGGCTCATGAGTGCTCCTCTGTTGTTGCGCGGCGAATAGCGCCACCGAGCAGGCGACGGCGGCATTGACAGATTCCACGTGCGCTGTGGGAATGGAAATTGCTTCTGCGCGAGCAAGCAGTTCCGGGCACACGCCGCTGCCTTCACTACCAACGGCGAGCGCAAGCGGCCGGGTTAGATCCGCGTCGTTGATGGTAGTCTGCGCATGCATATCGAGAACGTACAGCGTGAGACCGCTTTGAATATTCGATAAGAAATCCGATACACTGACCGCTTCAAGAAAAGGCAAGCGGAAGATGGAACCGGCGCTGGCACGCAACAACTTCCCATTTGACACATGGGCAGAGCCCTTGAGAAACACCAACCCCGTCGCTCCAAACGCTTCAGCGGACCGTACTATAGTTCCCGCATTCCCCGGGTCTTGTATTCCGTCCAAAACAAGTACAAAAGTTCGACGCCCGATAAGGTCATTCCAGTTCCAAACTCGCGGCTCCAGCAAAGCCAAAACCTGCTGCGAATGCTCGGTTCCGGCAATGGATTCAAAAGCTCGCGCATTTGCTTCGACAATTTCGGCGTCGGCGTGCTGGAGCAGGTCTGCATACTTGTTGCGGCCAGCAGGGGTGGTGATGATTTGAACGATGCGCCAGCATCCACGCAGCGCTTCTTCGAGGAGATGCGGACCTTCGGCCACTACCAAGCCGTCTTCCGTCGGCCGTCCAGCCGCCGCCGCTTTACGAACTTTCTGTAGCAGCGGATTGCGGAGGCCTGTAATTTCCATTCTTTTCTGCGAATTTCGCTGGAAGGCGTAGACTGAAGTTTCAGCCAAGTAAGTTGGGCTTCTATTCAGCCGCATGAAGCGCGCCATTGCAGGCTTGCTTGTCCTGTTCTCGCTATTGATCTTAGGCTATCTGGTCTATTTAGCCAAACAGATCGCACAGCAATCTGACTTAGTGGAAGACCATCCGGCCGACGTCATTATCGTGATGGGCGCCGCCGAGTACCGTGGCAGGCCCTCGCCCGTCCTCAAGGCTCGTCTGAACCATGCGCTCTTTCTTTACTTGAAAGGATTGGCGCCCTACATACTCACGACCGGCGGGGCAGGCGGCGACCCTAATTACACCGAAGGCGAGGTAGGCCGCGCTTATCTAACGGGGCTGGGCGTTCCTTCCGAACACATCCTGGTTGAGCCCGAAGGCACCACGACGGCTCAGAGTCTTGACGCGGCGGCGGAGATCATGCGCCGCATGAACCTGCATTCCTGCATTGTGGTGAGCGATGGCTATCACATCTATCGGTCCAAACGCATTTTGGAGGCGCAACAAATCAAAGTCTATGGCTCGCCCAGACCGGGCGGCGCACCGGCCAGCAAAGCGGCAAGGCGCTGGCTTTATTTCAAGCAGGCAGTGGGATTCTTTCTTTGGCAGTTGGGAATCAATATCTAGTTGAAGCTTAGTCCCCGCTTCTCACGCCCTAAGCCGGCAAGAATTGCGGTAAAAACCAAAATGGTGACAGCCGCCGCGGCCATCGCGGTAGCGTAGCTCATGCGCTGCGCAAACGCCGCTTCAAGATATCCGACCGAGCTTGCGATCAATACTCCACATTGATAAGAGAAGCCGGGCATGAAGCCGCGCACTTCATTCGGCGATAACTCGCTGAGATGCGCTGGAATAACACCCCAGGCGCCCTGAACAAAGAACTGCATGAGGAAAGCGCCCGTAATTAAAAGCCCCAGATGAGGCGCGTAAGCCCAAAGCGGGATCGTCAGAATTCCGAGCACCAGCGACCACACGATGGCCTTGCGGCGGCCGAAGCGATCGGAGATCAACCCGATTAAGACACCGCCGACAATCGCACCGAACATAGACACGATCAGCACCAACGAGCGCTGATTAATACCTAAATGCCAAAACCGTTGCAGAAACGTCGGGTACATGTCCTGTGTGCCGTGTGAGGCCAAATTCATACCCGTCATCAACAACACAAGATAGACAAACAGCTTCCAGTTTCGGCCAATACTCTTCCCGAGCCCGCTCCAACTCTCTTGCCTGCTCTTCTGCCAAACCTCGGATTCTTTAACCCGGAATCGAACAAACAAAGCGAGTAGCGCAGGCACGCCGCCCAGGAAGAATAGCGGCCGCCATCCCCAACGGTTAAAAAGGAACAACAGGCAACACGTCGCCAGTAGATTGCCTAGGGCATAGCCTTGCTGAAGAAAGCCGGATAATACGCCGCGCCATCGAGGCGGCACTTTTTCCATAGCTAATGACGCGCCGACCCCCCATTCGCCGCCCATTCCAATTCCAAACAGCGCACGCAAAATCAGGAATGTCGTGAAATTCGGCGCAAAACCGGTAGCTATTTCAACGATCGAATAAAAAATCAGATCGATCATCAACGGCAGCCGCCGGCCATAGCGATCCGCCAGCAAGCCGAAGATGAACGCGCCCACGGGACGAAAGGCGAGAGTCAAGGTCAACGAAAGGGCAACGGCTGTATCCGGCTGGTGAAATTCTTTGCCAATCGCGGTGAGGCAAACGACTACCAAGAAAAAGTCGAACGCATCAAGCGTCCAGCCCAGGAAACAGGCGATGAGAGCGGCCCACTGATCGCCGACAGAGGTAGCGTGTGTTGTTTGAGGAGACTCCATGCACTAAAGAGGAACGGCTAGTGGACAGCTTCGAATAGGCCGGCCGCGCCTTGTCCCCCGCCGACGCACATCGTGACTACACCATAGCGTGAGCCGGCGCGGCGACTCATTTCATTCGCCAGAGTTCCCGTCATGCGTGAACCGGTCATGCCGAACGGGTGGCCAATGGAAATGGAGCCGCCATTGACGTTCAATCTATCCATGGGAATGCCGAGATAATCGCGGCAATAGATTACTTGAACCGCGAATGCTTCATTCAATTCCCACAGATCGATGTCTGCAATCTTGAGGCCATGCCGAGAAAGCAGTTTTGGAATGGCATAAATGGGGCCGATTCCCATTTCGTCTGGGGTGCAGCCTGCCACTACGAAGCCGCGAAAAATCAGCTTATAGGGAATGCCCAGTTGATCCGCTCGTTCGCGCGACATCAGAAGCGTTGCCGACGCGCCATCGGAAAGCTGCGACGAATTTCCGGCCGTTACGGAACCTTGTCCGCTAGTGGTATCGAACACAGGTTTAAGCGAAAGCAATCCGTCGAGCGTGGTGTCGGGGCGATTGCACTCATCTCGGTCGCAGGTAACGTCTTTTGTGCCTATTTTTTCACCGGTCTTTTTGTCGAGAAGCGCCATAGTCGTCTGAAACGGCGTTATCTCTTCAGCGAAGAAGCCTTCTTGCTGCGCTCGGGCGGTGCGCTGTTGGCTGGCAAGCGAGTACTCATCCTGCGCTTCGCGGCTGATTTTGTAATGCTTCGCAACGACCTCGGCAGTTACTCCCATTTCCATATACAATCCGGGAACGGTTTTCACCAATTCCGGATGGGGATTCACGTCGCGTTTCACCAAGCTAATGCTTTCGACGCCTCCACCAATGGCGGCGTTCGCGCCTTCGTTTACGATTTCGTGAGCCGCCATCACTATTGCCTGTAAACCGGAAGAGCAAAAACGATTTACAGTCGCGCCGGGAACCGATGCAGAGAGCCCTGCCAGCAGAGCGCATCGGCGGCCTATATTCATCCCCTGCATTCCGTGCGGCTGGGCGCAGCCAAGAATAACGTCTTCTATCTCGATCGGATCCAGTTTCGATGTCTTCTTAAGAACATCCCGAATGCAATGCGCTGCAAGGTCTTCCGGCCGTGTCATGTTGAAAGAGCCGCGAAACGATTTTGCCAGGCCGGTTCGCGAGCTTGCGACCACTACTGCTTCTCTCATTTTGTTTTCATGCACACGATTCTAAGCACCCGCGCAAGACGGGCGCGGTGTCAAGAGCGCCACCCAAAAGTTTAGCGAGTGTCTTGTTGCCTGACGGCTCGCATCCGCACCTTTGCTGCTACTAAGCATCGACAGTATATACCTAGGAGAGCGCACAGGGCCTCGGGTGTCCGCTGTGTGCGGTCTGATAGAAGGGAGCGCGCAGGGCATTGGGTGTCCGTTGTGCGCAGTCTGATAGAAGCGAGCGCACAGGGCATTGGGTGTCCGTTGTGCGCGGTCTGATAGAAGAGGTGCTATGCCTGAACTTGTCAAACTGACACGCGACCAGGATGTCGCGATTATTACGATTGACAACCCACCGGTTAACGCGATGAGTCCCGGAGTGCCTGAAGGCATTCAGGACGCAATTCGCCAAGCGGCGGACGATCCGAGCGTTCGCGCGGTGGTGTTGATTGGGGCAGGGCGCACGTTCATCGCAGGCGCTGATATTCGCGAGTTTGGAAAGATTGTTTCTGGCGAGAAGCCGCGCTTGACTCTGCTGCCGTATCTACGCTCGATAGAAGATTCGTCGAAGCCCGTCGTGGTAGCAATTCATGGCACCGCGTTGGGTGGCGGCCTCGAAACTGCGATGTCAGGACATTACCGCGTTATTGCACCCAACGCTCAAGTCGGCCAGCCGGAAGTGAAATTGGGATTGATCCCGGGTGCTGGTGGGACTCAGCGGCTTCCCAGGCTCGCAGGACCCGCAAAAGCGGCCGAGATTTGCGCCTTCGGAGAACCGATCGGAGCGAACGAAGCGCTCGAACTGGGGATCGTGGATTCGATCGTCGAAGGCGATCTGCTGACTGGCGCTGTTACGTTTGCCAGAGACGTCGCCGACCGGCAGATTCCGCGCACGCGCGAGCGGGACGCTAAATTGCGGCAGGGGGACACCGCGGTTTTCGACCAATTACGTGAACGAGCGCGCAAGACTAAACGAGGGCAGCGCGCGCCTCTCGCAGCTATCGATGCCGTGGAAGCCGCGACTCTGTTGCCGTTTGAGCAAGGCTGTAAACGCGAGGCGGAACTCTTTAATGAATGCCTCTTCGCAACGGAATCGAAGGCGCTCATCCACATCTTTTTCGGTGAACGAACAGTTGCGAAAATTCCGGGAATATCGAAAGACGTAAAGCCAGTTGAGATCGGGCGTGCCGCGGTAATCGGCGCGGGAACCATGGGCGGCGGTATCGCTATGAACTTTGCGAACGCCGGTATTCCAGTAATAGTGAAGGAAACGGCTCAGGATGCGTTGGACCGTGGCATCGCGACCATTCGCAAAAACTATGCAGGGACTGTTGCAAAGGGCCGATTGTCGCAAGACGCGATGGATCAGCGGATGGCGTTGATCACGCCGCAACTTGGCTATGACGGCTTTGAAAAGGCGGACATTATCATCGAGGCTGTTTTCGAAAAGATGGCGGTTAAGAAGCAGGTCTTTGCGGAAATAGACAAGATCGCGAAGAGTACTTGCGTTCTCGCGTCCAACACCTCCAGTTTGGATATTGATGAGATCGCATCTGTTACCAGCCGCCCACCGATGGTGATCGGCACTCATTTTTTTAGTCCGGCCAATGTCATGAAGCTGCTCGAAGTAGTTCGAGGAAAAGCAACCGCGCCGGAAGTGATTGCGACCGGGATGGCTCTTGGCAAGCGATTGAACAAAGTCGCTGTTCTGGCGGGTAATGCGCACGGATTTATCGGCAACCGCATGGTGGGGCCATATCTGCGCGAGGCTCAGTTTCTCGTCGAAGAAGGCGCATCGGTAGAAGAAGTGAACCAGGCCCTATACGATTTCGGCATGGCCATGGGCCCGCTTGCTGTGGATGATCTTGCCGGCCTGGACGTCGGCTATTACATTCGCCAGGAGTTGAAGCGCTTTCAAAAACCGGAAGTGCGCCGGCCGTTGGTGGCCGATCTTTTGGTTCAATCAGGCAGGCTAGGGCAGAAGAGCGGTAAAGGCTGGTCGAAGTACGATCAAAATCGCCGGCCGATTGCCGATCCGGAAGTAGCAGAGCTGATCGAAAAGACCGCCCGCGAAGCCGGTATTGCGCGCCGTTCCATTTCGCAACAGGAAATTATAGACCGCTGCATTTACGCCCTGGTGAACGAAGGCGCAAAGACGTTGGAAGAGGGCATTGCGCTACGTGCCGTGGATATCGACGTGATCTATATTTACGGCTATGGATTCCCGGCGTGGCGCGGAGGTCCGATGTTTTACGCCGATACAGTAGGGCTAAAAAATGTGCTGGCGCGGATCGAAGAGTTTGAGCGCGAGCACGGACCAGATCTTTGGGCTCCCGCCGCATTGCTGAAAAAGTTAGCCGCAAGCGGAAGCAGTTTCGCTGCTTACGATCAACAGAAAGAAGCGGCTGCGTCCGCCTAAGCGAACCTAGATCCCCTTTACCCGGCGCTCTTGGCCTTGCCAAAACTGCTCGCGAAGTTCGCGCTTGAGGATCTTTCCCGTGCCGGTCTTTGGCAACGGGCCTGCAACAAATTGCACCTGCTTCGGCAGCTTGAATTTGGCGAGCCTCGATTGCAAAAAATCGATCAGTTCCGGTTCGCCAAGTTGTTGTTCCGGCTTGAGCACTACGATGGCCACCGGAATTTCTCCCCAACGTGAGTCAGGCGCCGCCACGACAGCGCATTCGAAAACTGCCGGGTGTGCGAAGATTGCGCTCTCTATTTCAATGGACGAGATATTTTCGCCACCGCTGATGATGATGTCCTTCTTGCGATCCACGATGTGGACCTCGTTCTCGTCATCCCATACCGCCATATCGCCGGTGCGCAGCCAACCGTCCGTGATTGCGTTTTTGGTAGCTTCCGGTTCTCGATAATAGCCGTCCATCACGTTGTCGCCGCGAATCACGATCTCGCCGATTGTTTCCATATCGCGGGGGACGTCCTGCATGTGTTGATCGACAACTCGAATCTCGTTGCCGACGATCGGCCAACCCGCCATCGCCTTATGTCTCAGCCGGTCCGCGGTATCAACGTAGTGAATGGTGTCTTTATCCGCTGCCGAGGTCGCTACGGGAGACGTTTCGGTCAACCCATAGCCCGCCATTACATGGCAGCCGAACGCTTTCTCCATGCGCGCGATCAATTCGACAGATGCGGCCGCGCCACCAAGATGAATCTCTCGCATGCTGGAGACGTCAAATTTGCCCAGTTCGGTGCAGTTAACTAGCGCATTGGCCATAACGGGGACTAGCGACATGCCCGTCGCGCGTTCTTCCTGAATAAGCCGCAGAACGTGCGCCGGATCAAAACGACGCACCATGACTTGCTTAATGCCGTTCAGTGTCGCCGTTTGCGGTCTACCCCAACCATTCGCATGGAACAAAGGAATGGTGTGCAGTTCCACAAAGTTGTCATCTTGTGTAATGCTGCAGCACACCCCGAGTGCGTGCAAGTAAAGTGTCCGATGCGATATCATCACACCTTTAGGAGTTCCGGTGCTGCCGCTGGTATAAAACAGTTCGGCAATGTCGTTTTCCTGGAACGAAAACAGATCGGGCCGATCGATTCGTCCGTGCGCCAGTAACTCCTCGAAGGTGAAATCGGCCGGCGGGATTTTCGTGTCGATCGTGACGTAGCGTTCAATGCCCGGACACGCTTTGCGAAATGCATCCACCAGCGGCGCGAAATCATTTTCGAAAATCAGCATGCGCGCGCCAGAGTGGTTCAGGATGTGGATCAACTCCGGCGCAGTAAGCCTTACATTCAGCGGCATCACGATTGCCCGAATCAGCGGCACGCCGTAATAGCCTTCCAGAAGCTGATTGTTGTTGAAGCTCAGGTACGCGACTCGATCGCCGGCTTGAATGCCGTGTTTTAGCAGCCCAGCCGCCAGCCGTTCACAGCGCTCGCCGAATTGTGAGTAGGTGTAACGCGATTGGCCGGAAACAATGCCGACTTTCTTGCCGTATAGATCGACGCCGCGATATAAGCAGCGAATAGGAGTAAGAGGGACAATCATGCAGGCCTAAAGAGCATATCGCTCTTTGTCGAGCAGCTTGGCCGCAATGTTGCGGCGTAAACTCGCGCTATTGATCGGCGTGTAGGCTGCCAATCGTTGAAGCAGTCGCACGTCTGTACTTATGCCGCCCGCCATCGTTGCGCCGACTACGTTGCGCCCTGCGATTTCGATTTGCGCCATGGAGTCGCGCAGGAAAACGGAACAGATGTCTCCAGCAATTGAGGCTTTGTTCCGTGCTGCCAGTTTCTGCTTGCGAAGCCAGGCGGATTCCATAGCGAACGTGTGCATGATAATGTCCGCCAGATTCATGCAAAGCTGCTGCTGTTTTTCCAACTCGGCCTCAAACTTCTGGTAGCCAATTGCAATAGCAAGCAGCGCAATCTTCTTGGCGTTCCGTACGAGTTGCTCTTCTTGATCGTTCGATGGCTCTTCGGACTTTCGCCCGGACATTGCTTCTTCAATTTCTTTTTGCATCGCAGGGAACAAATTAAGCTGGCCTCGAGCTGCCCGCTTCAGAAGCATTCCGGTGATCAGCAGCCGGTTGATTTCATTTGTTCCTTCAAAAATGCGGTTGATGCGCGAATCGCGGTATGCGCGTTCAACGGCGTAGTCCTGATGAAATCCATACCCTCCGTGAATTTGAACGCCTTCATCGACGACGTAATCCAGCGCCTCGGAGCCATACACCTTGACGATGGAGCATTCGACGGCGAACTCCTCCACTGCCTTCAGCACCATCGCAGACGCATCGGGCCGATCCCAGGAAAAATCGTCGAGCTGACCTTCGATCAGTCCGGTCACGCGCCAGGACACCGATTCCGCGGCATAAGTGCGTATGGCCATTTCGGCGAGCTTATGTTGAATCGCGCCGAATTCGGCGATGGGGCTTCCGAACGCTTTACGCTGTTTGGCATATTTGAGCGAGACGGCAAGAACGTTTTTGGCTCCGCCCACACACAGTGCACCGAGTTTCAGCCGTCCGATGTTGAGGATATTGAAAGCGATTATGTGTCCACGGCCGACTTCGCCCAAGACATTTTCGACCGGAACGGGCACGTTCTCAAAATAGACGGCAGTAGTGGACGAGCCTTTAATGCCCATCTTCTTTTCCTCGGCTCCGCTTGTCACACGGCCGAAGGCGCGCTCTACCAGAAACGCAGTAAATTTTTCGCCGCCGACCTTCGCAAATACGGTGAACAAGTCCGCTGCCCCGCCGTTGGTGATCCACATCTTCTGGCCATTCAGAATGTAGTGGCGCCCATCCGGGCTGAGGTCCGCGCGCGTTCGGGCGGCCAACGCGTCGGAACCGGCATGCGGCTCAGTCAATGCATAAGCAGCCAGCATTTCAACCTTCGCCAACTTGGGCAGGTATTTTTGCTTCTGCTCCGGCGTTCCAAAGTAAAGCAAGGGAAGGGTGCCAATACCGGAATGGGCGCCGTGCCAGCCCGCATAGGATGCGTCACCGCTCAAATGCTCCTCTGCAACCAGTGCGGAAGCAAGATCCAGCTCCATCCCACCGAACTTTTCCGGCACCGAAATACCCGCAAGCCCCAGTTCCGCCGACTTACGCAGCAGTTCCCGCGCAACGCCCGGTTGCTGATGTTGAATCTCCTCCACCCGCGGTTCTACCTCTTTCTTCCAGAACTCGTCCGCGGTTCGCGCGATTGCCAGATGCTCGTCAGTTAAGTCTTCGAAGGTGAAGATGGCGTCAGGCGCCACGCTCTCTAGCAGGAACGCGCCGCCAGCCATTTTCGGTCGAATTGTCTGAGCTGTAGCCACAGTAGTCTCCTTGATTGGGCTCGTCCCGCTTACCGGTCCGGCGCGGCGGCCAACTCGCGCTCAAATTTCTCGCGCAACTCCGGGGGAATTGCAATGGCTCGTTCTGTTGCTTTGTCCATGCAAGCAATCACAACGGCTCCCCGCGCCGCCAGCCTTCCTTCTTTGAGGGCCCGAAATTCCAGCCGTACCGATGACCTGCCCAACTTGGTCAAGAATACTTCAATCTCCAATGGATCGTCGTGAACAATCGAGAGCAGAAAGTCGCATTCCACGTGGACGCGCGGAAAACCATAGCCGAATTTCGTATAGCTGACCCCCAGGCGGCGCATGAATTCGATTTCGGCCGATTCAAAATAGCGGAACATGGCTGTGTAGTGAATGCGCCCACTGGAGTCCGTATCTATAAAGCGAATGCGGGTATGAAAACGGAAGGGCTCATGAGGAGGCATCTCATCAGGATGTCACTTCGCGCTTTGAATCGAAATGCCGCCATGATATTGTGTCGGTTCAGCGCCAGCGCTGGATTTCCCAGCGCCTGCTAAGGTTATGACTTCGCGCGAGAGCCGCAACATGGAAAAAACGCAAACCACCCTCGAATCGACCTTGGAAAGCGTTGATAAGGCCGAAACGTTGGTCGTCAAAGAGGCGGATAAGGCCGGGTTTGACGAAGACGAGCAACAGCAAATCGGCATGGCTATCCGCGAGTGCATGGTAAATGCGGTTGTCCACGGCAATCGTTACAGCAAGAACAAGCAAGTGCACCTTGAGATCGACCGTTCGAAAGAGACGTTATCGATCGTTATTGGGGATGAGGGCGCAGGTTTCGATATAAATTCGCTTCCGGACCCCCTTGCCCCGGAAAACCTGTTACGGCAGTCGGGCCGGGGCATTTTGCTCATCAAAGCGTTCATGGATGAATTCGACCTTCATCCGCGGCCAGGTGGCGGAACGGAAGTCCGCCTGGTCAAAAATATACCTAAGTCGTAGCATCCTATCTTGTACTTTGAGGATTCGCATGAGGAGGAAGAGTGAGTGTTAAATTAGCGTCGCGCCAGGTTGGCGATGTAACCGTGATCGATGCCGCAGGACGAATTACCTTGGGTGAGGGTGCAAGCGCGTTTCGCGACATGATTCGCGATCTTGCTTCCAAAGGCAACAAAAAGTTGCTGTTGAATCTGGGTGAGGTATCTTACATCGACAGCTCAGGCATAGGGGAAATGGTGTCGGGCTTCACTACCGTAACTAACAATGGCGGGCAGTTGAAGTTAGTGGGTCTTTCAAAGCGTGTCAAAGACCTGCTGCAAATTACCAAGCTGTATACCGTTTTTGAGGTCTACGACGACGAAGCCGAAGCTGTTCGCAGCTTCCACTGAAGTTCTAGTACTTATTGACCCTCTGGCGGCATTGCCGCAAGGGGGTAAGGCCTGAGAGAAGTGCTGGGCAATCGCCACTCTACTAGCACGAGCGTGTCGATCACCGGATCACTTCACATCATGCCTGGTTCTGCTGCAAAGACTGTACCGTTACTTTCTCTCGAAGTTAGGCCGACAGATATTCTTATCGCGGACGAGTTGACGCTTGTTCGCGAAGGTCTGGCGGCTTTATGTAGCTCTCTCGGCGGCTACCGAGTGGTTTCGCAAGTAGGATCTGCGACCAACGCGTTAGCTGAAATCGAGCGTCTACAACCCGCTATCGCGCTACTGGATCTGGGGCTGTCCGATCTAGCCGCAACCGAGGTGATTCGGCGTGTTCGTGACAGAGGCTTACGAACCAGATGCGCGGTTTTCTCGGTGCGTAAAGACCGAAAGACTGTTCTTGAAGTTCTTCGCACCGGCGCGTGCGGATTCCTTCTGAAAAGCTCGACAGCCGATCAGATGGCGGAAGCCCTAACGCAGTTTTGCCAGGGCGGCATTTACGTATCTCCGCAAATCGAGGTCATGTCGTTGTTCTCCGAGGCCAATGGCCGGGGCGATGCGCACGACCCGCTGGATCTGTTGAGCAGCCGCGAATTTCAGGTGTTTTCGTTGCTGGTCGAGGGCGTTCGCGCCAAGGAGATTGCAGCCCGCCTCTCGCTTAGTCCAAAAACTGTGGACACCTACCGTTCCAGCTTGATGCGCAAGCTCGATATTCATGATGTCGCGGGACTGGTGAAGTATGCCATCCGCCGCGATTTGGCGGACATACAAGGCACGTAGCCAAGAGTTTTCGTGATTCGGTAGAGCGCGTAACCTAGCCGAATGGCGACGACCCGCGCTCTCGCTTCACTGGAGCGGCGCCGGAAACAATTCGGCCTCCATGTTTTCACCGAAACGCGAACGCAAGTGGCTCCGAAACGTTATCGCGCGAGCCGCATCGAAGCGAAGATCGACGATTACCTGAGATTCGGTGTGGCTCACATCTGGTTGGTTATAAGCACAATGCGCAGCGTGATTTAGCGCACGTATTTGCCTGTCATTCTGACGGCTAACCCCCTTGATTGTGCTACGCTAATGGTCGATTCCGTTGTCCCCACGAGAAAGGTGTAGTACGTCTTGACCCGTCATGAATTAAAGGAGCAGCTACAACACGACCATTTCACCGATACCGTATCGGGGGTAGTCGACTACGCTACTTCGCACCGTCAGGAACTGATTCGCTGGGTCCCGATTATCGTCGGCATTCTCGTCATCGCCGGCGGCGCATTTTGGTACGCGCAATATAGGAATTCAGCCCGGGAACAAGATCTAAACAACGCATTTGCGATTGCGGACAGGCCGGTTGGACCCGCAGCGCCCGGCGTTAGCACATTCGCGACGGAAGACGCCAAGAGCCAGGCCGTGATGAAGGCTTTTTCGGATGTGGTAGCGAAAGATGGCGGCAGCAGACAGGGATTGATTGCGCAGTACTATCTCGGCACTCTCAAGGCAAAAAAAGGCGACGTTAAGGGTGCAGAAGCGGATCTCTCTCGTGTCGCCGATTCAGGTGTGAAGGTCGCGCCCCTTGCGAAGATCGCGTTGGCGGGATTGTACGCTGCCGACAACAAAACGCCACAAGCACAATCTTTATTGCAGTCTCTGGTCAACAAGCCTACCGATCTGGTGTCAAAGTCCCAAGCGCAAATCTTGTTGGCTCGCCTGGAAGAAGATACTAATCCGCAGCAAGCCAAGAAACTGCTGCAACAAGTTCGAACCGAAGCCAAAGACCCCGCCGTCGACCGAGCCGTTGAGCAAATCTCCAGCCAGATGAACAAGTAGGCCCGGCGTACAGATGCTGGGCCGGTTGCGCTTAGGTACGCAGGCACTTCGAGGGCGCAGGTATCCGGAAGCTCTCCACCCTTATCGAACCGATTTTCAGCGCGATCGGGATCGAATTATCCACTCGCGGTCGTTTCGCCGCCTGGAAGGTAAGACTCAAGTATTCGCGCCTGGGCTGTCCGATCATTTCCGCAACCGTCTCACACACACGATAGAGGTTTCGCAAATCGCGCGGACTGTCGCCGTTGCGCTGGAGCTTAATGAGGAGTACACCGAGACTCTCGCCCTGGCACACGATCTAGGCCATCCACCATTCGGTCACAGCGGCGAGAAGGCGCTAGATCGGCAGATGCGAGTTTTTGGAAGTTCTTTCGAACATAACCGGCACGCATTGCGCATCGTAGACACATTGGAGCAACGGTATGCGCGATTCGACGGCTTAAATCTTACCTTCGAAGTTCGCGAAGGCATCATCAAACACTCGCGCGAAATCGAGCCCGGCGTCGACGCTGAATTGGATGAACTCCTGCCCGGCCGGCGGCCACCCCTTGAAGCGCAGTTGATCGACATCGCCGACGAGATTGCCTATAACACTGCCGATCTGGACGATGGATTTTCGTCCGGGCTGCTTTCGGTAAGCGATATCGCCGGCGAGGTGCCGCTATTTGCGCAGTTGGCTGAACAGGCCGAAATGCAGTTTCCCGGCGCCTCGGAACGCCTGCGCTTCTGGGAGTGTCAGCGCCAGTTGATCAATGTTCTAGTGGGCGGCCTGATTGAAGGAACTGCCGCCGCGGCCAAGGAGGCGGGAGTTCAGGATTCCGAAGATGTTCGGCAATGCACTCATCGTTTGGCGAAAATGACACCGGAATCACGCCAGATAAACGGTCAGATCAAGCAATTGCTGACACGGCGCCTGTATTCGCTCGAACGGCTCACGCAAGAACGAGATCTCGCAAGCAAAAAGATCGGTGAGCTTTTTGAGTTGTTGATTGCGGTGCCGGACCGGTTGCCCAGTGCGTATCGCGAGCAGTTGCTGGAACAGCGCGTCGAACGCGTCGTTTGCGATTACATTGCCGGAATGACGGACGCATATTTCCTGCGCGTTTATAACGAAAATGCCGAAAGTTAATCGCGTGCAACGGCGTTTGAAACTTCAGCGCGGCGGACCGAATAGAGCTTTTCCAGTTGACGGCAAATCTCCCCGGCAACGCGTTCAGCGGTCTCTTCTTCGTCCAATTCCAGCTCTATCTTGATGTACAAATCTACTCTCTTCATGTCGGCTGATCCGATAATAGCCATTAGTTGATGGCGAACCAGACTCTTTGCAAAATCTGCGGAAAACGAAGAGCGCGACGAGCATGTCCAGCCGTGCAGGGCGATATTTGCACTATTTGTTGTGGAACGGAACGTGAGGTTTCGCTTAGCTGCCCCCTCCATTGCGAGTATTTACAGGATGCGCACGCGCATGAAAAGTCGATACCGATCAACGATGAGCAGCTTTCTTATCCTGAAGTAAAAGTCACCGAAGAATTCATTCAGAGCCACGAAGAGCTGTTTCTGTTCGGCGTCTACTCTTTGGTTCAGGCGGCGTTACGCACCTCAGGGGCCATCGACGCCGATATTATTGCCGCTTTAGAGGCGTTAATACAGACACAGCGAACGCTCGAATCTGGACTCGTGTACGAGACGCGCCCGGAGAACACCATCGCAATGGCCATTCAGCGTGCATTTTCGAATTCTCTGGCCGATTATCAGAAACTCCGCGAAGAGCGGGAAGGGCTTTCCGCATTCCGTAGTTCCGACATTTTGTTTGTGTTGGTGTTCCTGCACAGGCTCGGCCAGCAGCACCAGAATGGCCGCCCCAAAGGCCGCATGTATTTGGATCTGCTGCGGCAGATGACACCCGACGTTCGAGTCGAAGAACGCGCGCCGAGCATCATTTTATAAGGGGGTATTGCAAGCTGAAGGCTAAACTACTGAACTGGAAAGAACTCGCGCCGGAAGTGCACCATTTTGAATTCGAGGTGCCCGGTGTGAAAGATTTCTCGTTCACGCCAGGCCAATTTGTCTCGGTTATAGATCGCGAAAATGGGAAGGAGACCACTCGCGCCTATTCGATCGCGTCGCCGCGAGGAGGCAATAGGTTCGCCCTCTGCCTGAATCGTGTACCCGAGGGCATTGTTTCGCGTTGGCTCTTCGAATTGAATCCAGGCGACGAAGTGGAAATCCATGAGCCGCTCGGCTACTTCACTCTTCGACATCCCGGGCGGCGGGCGGTATTTATCGCTACAGGCACTGGTATTGCGCCGTTTCGATCCATGTTGCTGGATCATCTGCCCCGCACTCAGCCGCACGTCACGCTTCTATTCGGTGTGCGCTACGAGGAGGGATTGTTGTACCGGCAAGAGTTGGAACGCCTCGCTGCTGAGTACGCAAACTTCAAATTCATTCCGACCATTACGCGCCCTACAGAGAACTGGCAAGGACGAACTGGGCGCGTCCAAACTCATCTGGATGAAGCTTTAGCGATCAGCGAGCCGGATGAAATCAACACAATTGACGTTTACGTCTGCGGATTAAAAGAGATGGTTGACGACGTGCGCAAGGAACTGAAGCAGCGCGGCTTCGACCGCAAACAGATCATCTACGAAAAGTACGACTAAACAACGATTCTGGTCAGTTGTGTCCGTGGATAAATCTCTTTCGTCTGTTCCAGGTTGGCCAACGTAATTCCCGGAAGTTTCGATGAAGCGGTGCCGGCCGCTACTCCCCAGCGCAGGGCCTCACCAAAGGATTCGCCATTGTTGAGAGCCCAGACAATCGCTGCCGACATCGCATCGCCGGCGCCGATGGGGCAAAGCGAGTGAACCTGTGGCGGCATCACTTCCAAAACGCCTTCCGACGATGTGGCTGCGATCACGCCGCGGCTGCCTAACGATAGAACAACCGATTTTGCGCCCAGCGTTCTGATGCGCTGTACAGCGTCGATCTGTTGAGAACGAGTAATCACCGTGGTGTTCAATAAACGCTCTGCTTCAGACTGATTCGGTTTCACGATGGTTGGTTCGGCTTCCAAAGCATGCAGCAGTGAATCGCCATCCGCATCCACCAAGGTTTCCACCTTGTGCTTCGCTGCCAACTGGATCAGTCTGGTGTAAAAATGCGGATCGGTTTCGGGCGGCACGCTGCCGCACAGCATCAGCCAGGACGCGTTGGGAAGCAAATTCTCCACCGCTTTCGAAATGTGATCCTGTTCCTGTTTGCTTAGCTTCGGGCCGCGCTCATTGAGTTTGACGGAAAGCCCTTGACGATCCGAAATCGCAATATTGCAGCGGATATCGCTTCGGATTTTTACGATTTCTTTTTCAAACGAGTCGTGCTGTAGCTGTTCTTCAAAGGTTCGCCCCGCCTCCTTGCCGGAGGTTGTGATGGCAATGGTTTTCGCCCCCAACCGGTTAAGCACGCGCGATACATTGATACCGCGCCCGCCAGCCGCTTCCGTTGCGGATTCAATATAGGCCCGGTCCTCGAAGACCAGCCGATCAACAGTGACAATCCGGTCCACCGCCGGATTGACGGTGAGAGTAAGTATTGTTTTGTCCACTAAGAAGGGCGTCTCCGCGAAAACTTCGCTCCAAGTATTCCGCCAAGACCCGGCAGCAGTGTGAAGAGCAAAAAGAAAAATGGAAGATCAATGAGCAACTGCATTAGGAAATCATGCTGACTCATGGAGACAAGTTTGGAGGCTTGCGGAATCTGCGCCCAGATAGTCTTAATTTGTTCCCAACCTTCTGGATTGGCGACCACAATAGCGGCCATCGCGAACATAACCGCAACTGCCAGAAACAGCCAGAGACCGGTCATCCAGCCAAGCCGCGCGCCGCCGGCGGTGCTTAGCGGTTGTTTCGCCTTCTGATTGTAAAGACGCGTAGCGGCGAATCCGGCGGCACAAAGCACAATCGGAAACAGCGGCGGAAAGAGAAAGCCCAGCGCAATCATGGCAAACAGCGTGACAGCCGCCACAAAAAACGTAATCCAAACAGCGCGCGAATTGCGAAATGATACGCCAGAAGGGGTCGGTAGCGGAGGCGGAACGGAGGGCCGAACACCGGCGGGCGTCATCTCCTGCGCGGCCAAACGGGCAACGTCCTCTTCGTATTGAGGCTTGCCGCACTTATGGCAGAATCGGGCGTCATCGGGGAGTATGGCGCCGCACGTACAACGAGGATTCACATCTTTAGTGTACGGCTAAGATGACAAAGGAATCTGGATGTCCAAACCTAATCTGCTTGTGGTACTTCCGCGTGATCACTATGTTCTGCATAACTTTGAAGGCTTGCGTGAATTTGCAAATGTACACGTGGGCGTCGACGCGGAAACTCTGGATCGTTTCGGACCGGATGCGGACATTCTGGTGTATTCCGGGTTCGTCGGCGGCATTCCCTTTAAGCCGGTCTGGGAGCGGACGAAGCACTTAAAGTGGGTGCACACGCTTTCGGCGGGCGTGGAAAGCGCTCTGATTCCAGAACTGGTCAACAGCCCAGTGCCGTTGACGAACGCGCGCGGCGTCTTTGCTCCGTCTCTTGCCGAGTTCGTGGTACTGGCTATGCTGTATTTCTACAAGCGCGTGCGCCGCTTGGTTGAGAGCCAGAGAGCTCACAAGTGGGATAACTTTCTGGTCGATTGGCTGCGCGGTAAAACGATGGGCGTTGTGGGATACGGAGAAATCGGCCGCGAATCCGCACGGCTCGCGAAGGCGCTGGGCGTCAAGATATACGCCATCCGCCGCAATCCGGAGCGGTCGCAGAACGACCCGATAGTGGACCGCCTGTTTTCCACGACGGAGTTACACCAGATGCTCGCCGAAGTTGATGTAGTGCTCGCGGCGGCTCCCCTGACACCTGAGACAAAACACGTTCTTGGCAAAGCGGCCTTTGCGGTTATGAAGCCGTCTGCCATCGTGATAAATGTCGGACGGGGACCGGTTGTCGACGAGGCGGCTTTGATCCAGGCGCTTCAAAAGAAGCAGATTGCCGGCGCGGCGTTAGATGTATTTGAAGCGGAGCCGCTGTCTAAAGATAGTCCGCTCTGGGATATGGAGAATGTGCTGATCTCACCGCATTGCACAGATAGAACGACCAACCCCGATTGGCTCGATTTGAGCGCGCAGTGCTTTGTCGACAACTTTTATCGGTACATCAAAGGCGAGCCATTGAAAAACGTAGTAGACAAGAAAGCAGGATATTGAGGCGCATGCAAACCGCGGAACAAACGCTAACAGTCGAAGATGTCATTACCGCGTCTGAGCGCATCAAAACGTTGGCCCGCAAAACACCGGTGCTTACGTCGCGATTGTTCGACGAAGCTGCGGGTGTCCGGACGTACTTCAAATGCGAGAATTTGCAGCGCGGCGGCGCGTTCAAAATTCGCGGTGCGACAAACTTCATCCAGTCGTTGAGTGACGCGGAGCGCAAGCGCGGCGTGGTTACTTATTCGTCCGGCAATCATGCGCAGGCGGTAGCAATTGCGGCCTCTTATGCCGGTGTGGCCGCCACAATCGTGATGCCTACGGATGCGCCAAAGGCAAAACTGGAGTCAACACGCGCATATGGCCCTAAGATCGTGTTCTTCGACAGGCAGCGCGAGAATCGAGAAGCGATTGCAAAACGAATTGCCGACGAAACTGGAGCGGTTACCCTGCCGTCCTACGATCATCCTCGGATTATTGCGGGCCAAGGCACAGCGGCATTAGAGCTGGTAGGCGAACATCCGAAGTTGGATGCGTTGCTGGTGCCGCTGGGCGGAGGTGGGCTGTTGTCGGGGACGCTGTTAGTTGCGAAAGCCCTGAATCCCGACATTGCAGTTTTTGGAGTAGAACCGGAGCTGGCGAATGACTGGTATCGTTCGCTCCAAGCCGGTTATCCGATTGAAATTCCCCCGCCTCCTACCATCGCCGACGGTCTACGAACACCGATACCCGGCAACATCACATTCCCAATCGTCCGGTCGCTCTCTGAGGGCGTCTTGTTGGTCTCCGAAGAAGAGATCAAAGACACAATGCGATTTCTGCTAAGCCGAATGAAGCTGCTGACGGAGCCTAGCGGCGCAGTGGCAGCGGCGGCGGTTCTCAAGCGTAAACTGCCGGAGCGAATTCGATCTGTCGGCGTCATTCTGTCGGGCGGAAACGTCGATTTAGATGTACTGGCGCAGATCTGTGCCGCGGCGGCATAGGCGTGCCGGCTAATCCTTGGAAGACGCTCTCGACTCGTGTTGCGTATGAGAATTCATGGATTCGAGTACGGGAAGACCAGGTAATCCGGCCCGACGGCGGACCGGGCATTTACGGTGTTGTCGAGATTCGGCCTTCGGTCGGAATCGTCGCCTTGAATAACCGCGATGAGATCGCTTTAGTTGGGCAATGGCGCTATTCGGTAAATCGTTATTCCTGGGAGATTCCCCGCGGTGGATCGCAGAAGGGTGAAACAGACATGCTCGCGGTTGCAAAACGCGAGCTTGCGGAGGAAGCCGGCCTGCTGGCTGCGACGTGGCGTCCCTTGGGTTCTGTAGATGTCTGTAATGGCGTCGCGGACGATGTCCAAAGCTTGTTTCTAGCTACCGGGTTATCCATTACCGACAGGAATCTGGATCCCGAGGAAGATATCACCTTGACGTGGCATCCATTTACGGAAGCCGTGAACATGGTGATGGACGGACGCATTACCGAAGTCTGCAGCGTTGCGGCGATCTTGAAAGTTGCGCGGAACGCGAGATAGCCGCTTTGATGTTTAGCCGTTTTCTTTGTGTCTTGTTTTGTGGAACAACCGTATTGTGCGCCCAAAGCATGGGAAACATGAGCGGCATGGCAGACATGACAGGCATGAACGCCGCAGGTATGTTCTTGATGAACAACATGTCCGGCACTGCGTCAAATCCGAACGCATGGCCCATGCCGATGATCATGAAACCCATTGGTTCCTGGAACACGATGTTCATGGGCCAAGCATTCTTGGTGGACACACAGCAATCCGGCCCTCGCGGTGGTGACAAGTTCTATTCGACAAATTGGTTTATGGCAGATGCTGAGCATCGTGTCGGTAAAGAAGGAGCTTTCGAGTTCCAGTTGATGTTGAGCCTGGAACCGGCTACCGTTACGGAGCGTCGCTATCCGCTGTTATTTCAAACCGGCGAGACGGCCTTTGGAAAACCGATTGAGGATGGGCAGCATCCGCACAATTTCGTGATGGGGCTCGGGATGCAATATGCGCTTGCGCTCGGCGACAATACAACGCTCGAACTATATGCCGCACCCGTAGGCGATCCGGCTCTCGGGCCAATTGCGTATCCGCATCGCGCATCGGCAATGGAATTGCCGCAAGCGCCAATCGCGCATCACTGGCAAGATTCGACGCACATCTCCTATGATGTTGTGACTGCGGGAATCGCCTACAAGAAAATCAAACTGGAAGCGAGCGGTTTCCACGGCGCCGAGCCGAATGAAAATCGATGGACCATCGCAGTGGGGGCAATCGATTCCTGGTCCACACGGCTCTGGTATTTTCCGAGCAAAAACTGGGCAGCTCAAATATCGGTGGGGCATTTGGTTCATCCCGAAGTACTCGAACCGGGAGATCAACTGCGAGCCACCGCATCTCTCGAGTATTCCAAGCCAATGAATGGCGGAAGCTGGTCATCGAGTTTGATTTGGGGACGCAACCATAGCAGCTATACAAAACGCAACACAAACTCCTATACGGCGGAATCGGAATTGCCGGTTACTCGCAACAACATCGTTACCGGGCGGGCGGAACTGGTCGACAAAGACGAACTATTCGAAGGGATACCCGACATTCAGGAGACTCTCGCCACGTACTACAGCAGCACGTTCCGAATCGGGGCGTACACGATCGGGTATACCCGGGAGATCGGCACTTTCATGCATGTGGGAACCGGTGTAGGCGCAAACTTTGAGGCATATTCGCTGCCGGCTGCCATCAAGCCATACTACGGCAACCATCCTGTCAGCGGAAATATCTTTGTTCGTTTTCGGCTCCTGCCATCCTATAAGTAGATGGATTTGCGAACGAGCGAAGCGCGAAAGTGGTTTTCGCGCTTTGCCTGGGCGGTGCTGGCGTACAACATTCCCGTGATTTTGTGGGGTGCGTATGTGCGCGTGTCCTTCTCGGGCGATGGTTGCGGAGCGAATTGGCCTTTATGCGGCGGCGGACAAGTTATCCCGCAGCATATGGCGGCACCGCGACTGATTGAATTTACGCATCGCGTGATGACGGGTGGCGATCTGGTCATCGCTATTGCAATGGTCCTGTGGGCCTTCCTTTCTTTTCCGAAGCGGCACAGTGTGAGGCGATATGCCTCACTGTCGCTTCTATTCCTTTTCATCGAAGCTCTGCTCGGAGCAGGACTTGTGTTGTTTCGTTATGTCGCGAAAGATCAGTCGGCTGGCCGTGCCTGGTATCTTTCGATGCATTTGACCAATACGCTGCTGTTGCTCGCGGCGCTCACGGCGACAGCCTGGGCTGCTTATCGCAGCCGAGAGGTAATCCGTGTTCTGGATGCATCGCGTTCGGTGCTCATTGGAGCGGGCGTTGCGATTCTGGTTAGCGTGACTGGAGCAATAGCCGCCTTGGGTGACACATTGTTTCCGGCTTCGTCCGTTGCCGCCGGCCTGCAACAAGACTTCGCAGCCACTTCAAGCGCGCTGCTTCGTTTGCGCATTTTCCACCCGGCGATTGCAATTGCGGGCGTGGCCTATCTGGTCTGGATGTCGGTCCAGTTTCTAAAGAGGGCGGAAGGCGATGCTGCGCGAACTGCGGCAATTCGGGTTTTATGTCTTGCCCTGTTTCAAGCAATGGCCGGAGCGGTCAACATCTCGCTGCTGGCCCCAGTGTGGATGCAGCTCTTCCATCTGTTCATAGCAGACGTGTTGTGGATCGCACTGATTGTGCTGTTGCTTGAGAGTCAGTCTCAGGCGGTTCAAGCTTTTCAACAGCCACGCGCGCAGACCATTCAGCACCAGCAAGTAGGATCATCGTTCCAATAAATGCCCAAAGAATAATGCTGATGGATTGGACGAACGGAGGAACTTCGTTGATCAGCTTAGCTCGCAGATAAGGCCACGTAACGATGTTGATCCACTTCGAAACTTCGAGCAGTATCGCAACTGCGCCGGATACCGGAATGAGGCGCTTGGCCGGAATTTTGGCATTCGGCAGAAGCCAATAAATCAAGAAAATCATCAGCATCGTAAGCGGAAGCGCGGTCAACCGGACTGTCGTGGTCTGTACCACCGTGCTGAACCGGCTATCGGCGAACTTTGCGGTCAAGAAATGCACATTCACTGTGGTTAGACAGATGGACGCCAGCACAAGCGCACCGCAAGCGAAGATCAGTCCCAGGCTCACAACCTGGTTGCGCAATAAACTGCGATTCTCTTTCACTCGCCAGATCCGATTCAACGCTACTTCGAGCGGAGTGAAGATGCCGTTGGCAGTAAACAGCAAAAGAAATACAGAGAGCCAACTGAATTTGTTCAATGCGGCCCCCATCAAGTAGTGCCTGAAGGGCACTCCAAAACCCTCCGGAAAATAGTTGTTCAAAGTTTGGAAGATAACTTCGACCGCCGGCTGCCAATGCAAAACGTACCGGCAGAGGATGATCATCGCCACCAGAAACGGAAAGAACGAGATAAGCACGTTCGCAGCCACCGCGAATGAGTAAACATGCACTTCCGTTTGAAACAAGAAGCGGAGCGAGAGCCAAACGCTGCGCCAAAGTCCATGCCAACTGCGGACGTGAACGGAAGGGCCGAGATGGAACGGATCGTTGCCTGAAGAGCTTTGGTTTATAGTGACGCGGTCCGGGAGATCACTCACCGTCATTTCTGTATTGAGCCCTGGTTCTGGATGTCCGTCAAAGTGTATTCGTCGTTCGAAGCGCTTACATTCAGCGTTGCCTTGATCTTTTCACCGGCACGAAGACTCTCGAATTCCGTTTTCGACTTGACCGGATACTCCATTGTCATAGCTTCCATGAAGTTTGGGATCGGGGCTGCGTCGATGCTGGCGGTTTGTTCTTTCGGGTTGACGCTCACGACCACGCCGGTGAGTGTATAGCGATGAGCCACGGTGAAATCGGGCCGTTTTTTGGAACAGGCCATGGCTAGACACAAGGAAGTGAGAACTAAAAAACGTTTCACGGAAGATCTAGCTTCAGAGTAACTGGTCCTACAGAAAATCGTTGGAGTTCAAGTTGCATTAGCAGACCTAACGATTGCATTTCAACGAAGGGGAAAGGATGCCGATTAATTGCTTTGAATTCCAGCTCTGCCGAGCCAACGAGAATTGTGGCTGCAAACAATCGAATGTTCAAAAAAGTCTTTACAATACCGACTGGCTACGAAGATCCAGTCGAAACCCGGCGGTATTGGCATCTTTGCGCGCATTAGCCAATAACGGCGGGATGAGCCTTTCGGATAACGAATCCATCATTAAATTAATCGGCGCTCAGATCGCATCGGGCCAGTTGCGAGTGTGTCAAGGGCAGACGGTTGCCTTCGGAAGATCAAACGATCCGGGCGCCGGGGCCCGATCACAGGAAGACACTCCCTCGAAGCCCTTTCCATTTACTCCACGTCCCAAAACCGCAGCTACGACATCGTCTCAGCCAGGCCAGAACGATCCCCAGACCTTCTCCGACGACTCGGATTCAGCTACTCAGGCAGGTGTCTTAAACTCGGCGGCTACCCAAGGCACGCCATTCTGTGCGGAATGCGCAAAGCGCCAACAGGCGCAATCGTAATCCAGAAAAGGATCGTTAGCGCTTTTAGACCCCGTTCTGTAGCAGGCTATGGCAGGTTCAGATCTTGACGATACTTCCGAAGCGACCGCGCCGAACGGTAGCGGCGACTCAGACGATCGGGCACTCGCCAACGCTTCGGACGATGCGGACAGGAATGCTGGAAACAACGACGTAGACAACACAGCGGTGCCCTGCGATACGCCATCTAAATCACCAGGAACCCTGATCGTGACGGTAAAAGACGAGTCGGGAGCGGCCGTCGCAGATGCAACGGTGAGTGTTACTGGCCCCGTGCAGAAACAAGGCAAGTCCCAGGCGGACGGCACGACGAAGTTTGAAGGCCTGTCAGAAGGCACCTACAATGCGACCGCGTCCAAGGATGGTTATGTGCCGCCTAAAGCGCCTGCGACCGCGAAAGTGCCCTCTGGAGGAACCGCTAAGTCTCCTGTCGTACTGCAAAAGGTCGTCTTGGAGATTGAGATTAACAACACTTCGACGGCGACCGACGACATTGTCCAGCTTAAATGTGCCGTCCCAGCCCACCGCCACAAAGTGTCTTGCCAAATTCGGTTGAAAAAAGCCATGCCAGCCGATGTAAACGTGGTTCTGACGAATCCGGACGGCAAGTTGCGTTTTCCGGAAGATGGTGACAAGACGAAAGCTCTAACCCTGCCCGCAAACGGCGGCTGGACAGCGTTTGAAATTAGCGGAGAGGCGGCAAGCGCGGCGATAGGAGACGCATCTATTGAAGCGCATCACAACACTGACAGTGGTGCTCTGGTGGGCTCGAAACCAGCCACAGTTTTTTGGTTTGACACGAAAATGTCGGCCAAGAAGGGCTCGAACTACGCGATTTTGGACGATGGCAGCGGCACGAAATGGTGGATGACAACTCCAAATAACGCGGTTTTGTTTTCAGCGGATGCGACGATTAAGCCCGCAGGAGTCGATTGCACCGCCCCTCAGCTCAAGGATCTGCGGATAGGAATTATGCAAAACCGCAAAGGGGGCATAATAACCGACGATAGATGGGCGAATCCGACCATCACCTGGGATGCTGGAGCGAAAGCTGGCGATAGCGTGACCATCCCGAGAACGTTGCAGCAGACGGTTGTAGTCAAAGACGATACAAACGACAGCACCAACTTGGTGCAACCTCTATACGATCAACCAAACAAGCCCGGCAACGGCGGCACGATGGATTCAAATTCATTGAATCCTCCCAAGGGATGTGCCAGCGGCGCTGTAAGCACGTCTTCCGACACTCCTCGCATGCTCGCCCCGTTACCGCTCACACAATCCGCGAACGATAGCAAGGGGACAAAACATGGCGATGCCACATATCAACACACAATGTCGAGAATGACGCATTCGTTTATTACATGGGCAGTTGTTTTCAACGTCACAACTGAAAACTTTTGCTGCCTTCGCGAAGCGGTTTGGAGTTTGGATACCGATGCTAGCAAGGGCGGAACGCAAGCGGCAACCGCGGACGGAACAGATCGCGCGCCGACAATAACGCCAATAACCACGCCGTTCTTCAATGACGAAGCGAATGACCGCACCAACTATCACTCGACCAAGGGTCCAAACGTAACGATTACATTTCCTAAAACAACGCCTTAACGCATGAGCACAGGATGACCTACATGCACACACCAACGGATCAACCAGAGAACCGGGAACTGGTGAAAGTCGCGCACGATGCTCGTGCAACTCACGACATGGCGGCGCTGTATTTCAGCGATCTGCTGAACCATGGAACTCCCCAATGGATCGCGGCGCGGATCATGCCGGCGGCTAATAGCGGATTTGTGACCATTCCGGGGAACAACTTTGATAACCCAGCTGTTCTGATGAAACAGGGAACATGGACGGCCGTGGCCTCTTCGCGGCCGCAGCCGCCCGGAGCCGAGGCATATAGCGTGGCGCAGCCGTTTCGAGAAGTGAGGCGATCTCGCACGGAGGAAGATTACTACTCGCCTTTTATCAAGGGCGGGACGGTCATTCTAAGAGCGGAACGCCTCTCGACAGCTCTACAGGAATCGGATCGAGTCTATCTGACATTTGATGATTGGGCTTCGGACTTGATGGAAGCCATGAGCTTCGCCGCCAGGCACTCAAGTTCATTGCAGACTATGCCGGAGCCGGACTTAATGACGCTGCTCTCGACCAGCAATCCGCTGCTTCAAATTGAAGCCTTTCGTGAGCTGGTTGGGCGGCAAAATGTGCTTCCTGAATCCGTTGAGAAACATCTCTCATCAGCCTCACTTCACCTGGCGGCAGTTTTTACGCACATATTACTTAGTGAACGGAAAGATGTGGATTGGGGGCCAAGGCTCGCCAAACTAGTCGGCAATGTGAATTCGGATACAACTTGCAGCGGCATTGCCTTAGGGGCATACGCAGCAAAACAGTTTTTTAGTAATGAGACGAGGACTGTTCGGGCGGCCGATTCAGTTCTCTCAGCCGCGCGATCCAGATTTGCGGTTTCCTCACGGCAGGATGAATACCTCGACAAATTACTTCGTGAAAGTAAGCCTTTTTGATAACGCGCTGGTGGCTCAATCGAGCGGCCACTCAGGTGGTAAGTCATGACGAGCGCGGCTTGGTCGCGCTTAAATGAGCGCTTTTGGCCCCGGGGAGAACGGCACGACGTTTGGATGATTCTCGACGGCGGCCGCAGCACCCGTGTATTCGAAACGCTACTCGAGTCCTCCTTTCTTTCTTCGTGCCTATATAGCGGATTTATTTCGCGGGCGCTCGAAGCGTCGGCGCCTTACCTGGTGCAACTCGAGTACGAAGACCGACAGACAAAAAAGCTATTGGAGCGGGCATGGGGCAACAATTGGGGCGTCGTGTTGCGGTGCGATGCGCGCATGGAAACATTGCGCGGCCATCTGCGAAGTTTTTTGATAGTGCGCGATCCGAAAGGACAGCGGCTGCTTTTTCGCTATTACGATCCACGTGTTTTGCGCGTGTATCTGCCCTCCTGTACCAGCGAGGAGTTGCGGATGTTTTTCGGGCCCGCCGAACAGTTCTGGACCGAAGGCGAGGCGGCTGACGAACTTCTTGAATTCGGAATGGATGGATCGAAGTTACATCGATTTGCGTGGCCGCTAAACGGGAGCGAGCGATTGCCCGTCACGAAAGCGCAGTCAGGAGAAGCCCGATCACCCATGCGGCGCCGGCCGGGAATGCTGGCCGTTCGCGGAGAGCAGATGGCGCTGTTTTCCGCGGCTGCGGAAAAGCAGTTCGAAGACTGGATGGTGGTCCATCTGAACAAATTCTTCGCACAGAAATGCAGCAGCCTGGGAGAAGAACGCCTGCGGGAACTCATCCGGTATGGAATTCGGCGTGCGTCCTCCTATCGCGTGACAATTCGGCGGGAGGTTTGCAAGTACATCGACGTGATGTTGGTGCTAGGCCGCGATTTCGACAAAGACCCGAAGTATTCGTGGGCAAAGGAAACGCTCGACGCCGACATTGATCCGGCCGTGAAGGGAACGTCTCTGCTCAGCGCAACGAGAGCGCATTTGAGAGCCGTAGCGCAATTCTAATTATGTCTACCCAACTGCCAGCAGATCCCGATTCAACGAGCGGTCAGGACCAGGACGATAGCACGACGCCTATCGACGACACCAGCGGATCCGGAACTGGCGACGCGGGATCTGGAGGCGGGACGGACGAAGATGACTCGCCGTCCGGAGGCGGCGGCGATCAGGATGATGCCCCGTCGCAAGAGGGAACCGATCAGGATGACGAGCCCAGTTCTGATGAAAACACTGACGTAGATGATGAGTCTGCTAGCGATTCCGATTCTTCTTCTGGCAGCGACGACTCAAGCCAGGATGACGCGAGCGGCGATCAGGATGACAATTCCGATCAGTCGGCGGACGAGTCGGCAAGCGATTCCGATTCGGGCGCGGACGGAGATACTTCAGAAACGGATTCCGATCCGGATGCCGATCAACATGCGCTAGGGAACGCCGACAAGGATGCGGATCAAAACGCCGGTGGAACAAGCGTTAACGAAACGTCCGCAAGCTGCGACGCTGACGACAACCCCCAAGTACCGCCTGTTACGCCGGTAATAACAATTGCCAGCAAAATCGTTGTGGTGAAGAGAGCGTACACAAACCCGAGCCGTAAGAAAGTTGTGCTGTCCGTGGATGACGCAAGCTTCGATGGATCGGGTACTTTGAAGATCTCGAGCGCTGCGATCAGTTTCTTCGATGCGGCCACGGCCGGAAATGCAGTCAACAGCGGGGCTAATTTTACTGGACCGCAGCTAGGCGCTGGCGTGACAATTTTCGCCGAAGGCACAACACCGAGCGCGGCAGTAGACGATGTTGTGCTGACCTTAACCCTGACGAAGGGATCCAAGCCGGTAAAGCCGCCGGCGACGGGGAAGATGACTTCCGTTCGGGTGACGCTCGATATTTGTCAGAGCCGGACTTCGAAGACTACTCCTGCCGCGCCAATGTCGCAAGGCGACAAGATTTCCGTCGGCCGTTTCTTGCAAGTACAAGACAGTAACCTTTGTGGAAGGGCAATGCTGATTGTCAGAAAGGCAGAACCCGCGGCGTTCGCTGGAAATCTCGTATTAATTCCACTGAATGCGAAAGTGCAGGCGTTTGACAAAGGCTCGGAGAAGGCTTCCGGGCAAGCAGCGCTTCCGAACCGGCACGTCATTGCGAACAGCACTATCGATAAAGCTGCGGGCGCTGAAAAGTGGGCCGAAGCGGCGAACGTAAGCGGCGCGTTACGAGATACGGGCTTCCAATTGGGAGTGGATGGCGTTGATGACGATGGAGATCGCGTGGTGGCGACCGCGGTCAAATTTACAAACATAAAGGCTACGATCAAATCGACACCCGGAATTCACGGCGCACGGGTCGGAGCCGCGGCGCCGGCAGATCATACCTACCAAAGCAATAAGATCTCGCCCGATTTCGCAGCCAACCTGCCGTTAGTACTGATGCGCAATGGCCAGCCTGACGTTCAGTTGGTTGTAACAAGCGCGCCTGCTTCGCTGCCGATCCTTTGGCAAGCGATTCGCAATACCCAAGACCATGCGAGTTTGGGAAATGCCGCTGCCGTTCCGCACGTAACTCCCGATGCCGACGTTACAAAGGCGAAGCTGAACACAGATTCGAAGGGCTCGTTCCGGGTGCGAGCTTATATCGACTGCAACGGGTCAAATACGTATAACGATCAAATTGATTTGGAGCCCAGCATTCCGCTCAACCTGGTGTTGGCCGACGCAACCGTCGTAACCGACAATAGCGTGGCGGCCGGTCCATTTCCGGCTACCGCCGGCCAGCCCGACGGAGGCGTGGAGATTGCGAACGGAGTCTGGACATTTGGCAGCGCCGGCATGAATATGGAGTTGCTCGCCGATGTTACAGGCGGTGGCAGCAACGGGCTGTTGGGGCTTGACTGCGTGTTTTCGGGGCTGGTGAACAATCTAACGAATGTAGACATCTCTGCCGTCTACGTCGATTCAACAGTGGCTCCGCCGGCCAATCACTCGCTTAAAAGTATCTACGTTTCTAACGCGACAGCCGGGACCGGCGCACACCGTGGCCGGAAGTTATTCAAACCGGGAGATCCGGCACCGACTCCCGTAGCATGGCCGATACTTGATTCGGGTCGGAGTCCGGCGGGCGTCGGCGGCGAGACAGCGACGATGAGCGGAAGCGGGCCGCATACGGTGACACCCCGGCCTGTCGGGCAGCGATGGAAGATTCAATGCCTGGATGCTCCGAGCCGCGGATTCCCTAAAGTTCATCCCAATTTTCCGAATGCGGTTCTGAGTAGTATTCATTTGTTGTGGCAGTTCTCAGCCAACTTCTGTTTCTGGACGAACATTACAAAGAACCGAGCCGCCACCGGCGATCCAGCGGACAGGCTTTATTCGGTGCTGCGCATCGTCAATTGGCAACTGGCCGGTGACTGGACAGTCGCTTACCCGGCGGCGCCGCCGACACCACCAACGCTTACTGTAGTTACAGCGCACACCGCTACTACGCCGAGCCGTTCGACTATCAATCCGATCGGGAGAGCGCAAGACAACAACGTGGAAGTAAGACCGCCATCGGGCATTGCACAGATCATGGCATGGGACGGATCAAGCTAGTTATATGCGTGTTCATTTTTGCTTTGGCAAACGTGAGAGGAACTTCAATGGAACCCAATAGTCCTCAAGCTCAAGCTGGCGCGCAACCGCCAGCCGCGACTTTGCCGGTGGAGCACGGGTCGGAATCGGAATTGCTCTTTTCGACTCACGTGTTCGCCATCAGTCCGATGACGGTGGATTCGACGGAATGGACGCGCGGCAAAGATGGACTCGAACATCGGGAGATTCGCGTCCAAGCAAAGCTAGGCGAGATATTCAAAGGCAAACTCGCCATAAAGGCCGGCGATGTCTTTTCGTTCACGGTTTATCAGCATCGCGAGGACGAATTCTTTTCGAACGACTATCACGGGCTCTGGTCTTATGTTCAGCTTCAGCCCGGCGTCGAGTACCTGATTGTTTCAAGCGGGAACACGAACCGAGTAGCCGAATTGCTGAAAGAGGGAGCTTGTCACGCCGTTCTCGACGCAAGCTATGTCGCTGATGCGAGAGCGGCAATTGAGGCAGAGTGGATATATCGAACTGCGCTGGCTAAAGCGGATGAGCCAGACGCAGACGTTGCGGCGGCGAGCGCTCTGCTCGGTTTTGCAAATGGGCAACGCAGCAAAACAAAAGACTTGTTTGGCCGTTATCTTTGGGCACGGGTACTTCCCGTGTTCTTGCACTCTTACGAAAAGCTGGAAGCGCCCGTTCTATCGCTGGTTCTGGCAGAAGATGCCACGCGGGAGCTGCGCGGCGCCGTCATTTCCGGCGTATACGAGGGGACGCTTCTGCTCGAACCCAACCCGGAGCTTACGCGGGCGGTTATTCGCGCCTTTTTCTCGCTGCTGAGACAGAAGAGCGCTGCGCCGCTCGCGTACAAACTTGTCGAAGTGCAGCTTTACAATCTGGTCCTACGCGAAGGCAATGTGGATGTTCCGGTCGAAAGCATTTATCCCGAACAACCAGACAGAGATGCTTTGCGGAAGGCGCTAGAGCCTTTCCAAAGCGAGCGGGCACGGCAGCTTTCCAACTGGCTGGCGCAGCCCGTTGCCCCTCACGCACGCTAGTACCAGCGCCTGCTCTATTGACCGCGAGCTTGCGGATATCGATATAATTGCCAAAACACCTAAGAGGGAGGAGCACAGCAATGAGCACCTTGGTGCCGGATTTGCCATTAGAGCCGCGGGAGAGTTTTGGAGACGATCTAGTGGGGATGGGCAGCTTCTTCATCGATCCGGAAGGGGCGGCCAGACGGGCATTCCACAAGTGGTTCTGGATTGGACCATTGATCGTGGTCTCTATCGTCGCGATCATAACCCAGCTTGTGCGGCTTCCGATCACGCAGCAGGTGATGGAAACGATGTCGCCGCCCAATGGCATTTCGGATGCACAATGGGCGCGGCAGACGCAAATCAGCCTGATGATCCAGCACATTGCGGTGTGGTGTTCCCCCATCATCGTTGTGGTGCTTTATGCCTTTCAGGCCGTGGTGCTGCTGGCGATGTGTTCCATTCTGACGGTGAATGCCAAGTACAGGACATTGTTCAACATCGTGGCCGGGTGTTCGCTCATCTCGATGCTGGAGGCGATTGCGAGCGTCCTGGTTTTGAGGATGAAAGCGCCGGTGTCGACGTTAGCGGAGTTAAAGCCGCCCTTAGGTCTCGACATTTTCCTGTCGGAAGGAGCGAACAAATTCCTGATGGGTTTTCTGGGCTATTTCACGATTTTCAACCTGTGGTGGATCGTAATGATCGTTCTGGTACTGGCTGCTGCGTTCCGGATCAGCAAGGGAAAAGCGTTTGCGCTTGTGCTGCCACTGATTCTAATAGGCCTAGTGTTTGTGGTGATCGGCGCAGTATTTACCGGATCGCGGTCATAGAATAGAAGCATCGGTGTGAAAGGCAAGGATTAAAGATGTTTCGAAGTATAGGACCGGCGGAACTGTTAGTCATTTTTCTTGTGGCTGTGCTGCTGTTCGGCGGAAAGAAGATTCCGGAACTCGCGAAGGGATTAGGCGAGGGGATCAAACACTTCAAGACGGCTGTGAAGGACGACGATCACAGCAAAGACGAAAAAAAGGATACCTAATTAAAAGCGCTTATCAGCGCTTGGTATACAACAGCAAACCCCGCGAGAACCTCGCGGGGTTTGCCGTTTTCAGGAATGATGTTACTTGGTTGTGGCTTTTTTCGGGGGAACGATTGAATCCTTCACCGACTTCGCCACGCGGAACTTCACTACTTTCTTGGCTGGAATTTTAATCGCTTCGCCGGTAGCTGGATTGCGTCCGGTGCGGGCTTTGCGCTCGGCGCGTACCAAGCGGCCAATTCCGGGAAGAATGAAGACCCCATTCTTCTTGGTTTCGCGGACGGCTAACTCCGCCAGCGATTCAATGAATGTCTTAGCGACTTTGTTGTTTACACCGGTGGTTTCCGCGAGCTCTCTAATGATCGCGGTTTGCGTCATGCGCTTCATTTCGGCCATCTGACTCTCCTCTGAACTGTGAAAACTGAGAATTTGTTTGACGAACTCTGCGCCATTTGCCGGTTCTGTCTTCCGGGGGCATAAAACAGAACGATTCGAAAATGTTTGAGATCGCCTTGGACAACTCGATCATACGGACTTTGGATGACCTTGTAAAGAAGAAAACCGCAAAAAAGCTCGATTTTTTGCATTTTTTTTAAGATGAGGACGCTGAGAGGCCAATAAAACCGGCATGCAAGCGCTCTGGGCACTCGGAAATACCCGATTGTGGCGGTTTTTGGGACACTATCGTTCAAGAATCTCCTTGAACACATTCAGCGCGATCTTCTTCGGTTGCGAGGGAAGCTCGACATCATAGATCTTGGAAGCATTGCCGGCGACGGGCGCGGCGGCTTTCAGGCGTCCAGATGTGCCGTTACAAGCCCAGAAACTCGTTGATTTTTTTGTTCACATAGAACAATTCGAGGGGCTCACGGAAGACGATCGGCAGATTCGCTTCCTTGAGGATAATGTCTGCGCGGCTTTTTAGCCGATCCCGTAGAGCTTTGCGCTTTTCAAGCGGCGCGTCCTTGATTTTCGCTCCAGCAAGTGTTGAGTCGATCGGACGAACTGGTTGCGGAGTGTAACGCACGAGGGGCAATGGTCCTTTCTGTTGCGCCCCCGCGCTGGCCAGGAACTCTTGGGCTTTCATTCGCCCGAGATCGTAGTCGTGCTGCCGGTAGCTTTGATCGAAGAATCCGAGAAACGCCATCAACTGCGCGCCGGCCAACTCTTCGCCGGTCGCCATGATGGTGTAGATATACATTTCGTCTTTTTCATGGAGATTCGCCGCCATTTCCAAGACGAGAATGGCATCGATCCAGGCATCCGCGTTGGCCTGGCCGATAGCAGGCGTGTTCAAAAGTTCGGCATATTCGGCCTGAAACTGCTTGCGCAACTGGGTTCGCGCTGTGTCCAAGTCTGCATTCGCCGGGAAAAGCTGGTCCAATAGGACCGTCGATACAGGTTTCGTTAGCTCGGCCGTCAGCACTCCGTCCTTCACTAATTCGCGAACCTGGTTTGCACGCGTATTGAATAATTCAACTTGCTCATTCACCTGTTCCGCGCGAATCCAATCTTGAAAACGCGACTGATAGAAGATGGCGGAGGCTAGCCGGGCCGCCATAGTATGAAAGTTGCCAAGGTGAGCGCAGAACTGCCGGTCAACATTCGAAACTTTTGGATCGGGCGCAATGAACAGATATGCACGACTGCCCGAATTCAGGTGATTGTCTATTTCGTCGACAAAGTTTTTCGCAATCCCCAAAGGCTCATTTTGGAAGACGCCGCCGTCGGTATAGGTGAACGTTAGCGGATCCAGACCCAAATTAGCCGTTACGAGATTTTCATCTGTAAATTCGGCCCGCTGCCGTTCGAGGTCTTGCGATCGAAATGCAAAAGGGAACGCACCGCATGCGACGGCCGCTTGCTGAATGCCTTTCCAGACTTGGTCGTTGTCGTCGGACAAAGTCAAGGCACGGCAATATTCATCCTGAAACTGCGAGTAGACGAACTCGCCGCCGGTTAAGGTTTTGCGGCCATAATCGAGCCCGTTCAGGTTCGAAAGCGCTAACCCAAGCTTCAGCGTTTTCTCCGGCCCTAGAGCCGCATGCATTTTGGCCGGCGGAATAGTGCCGCTGGTGTAACGTGAACGCAAATATTGTTGCGATAACTGCGCAATCAAATCGGAAGAGAATATCGAGCAGTCTGACGATTCGTCCTTTTGAAAGCTAAGGAGACCGTCCACATCGATGTCGAGCACCCAAGCCTGATAGAGACCGTTTTGATAGGGGTCGTTGAGCGCGTCTGCATCGTAGAGCAGTTTTTGAGCCGCCAGGGCCACTGACATGCCGCCCGCGGATGCTCCCGTGAGCACATCGATGTAGATCTTGTCGTCTTCTGTCGTTTGTGGGTTTTGATTATGCTGCCCGATAGCATAGAGCACCTCATATAAGACGCCTGCTTCGTAGCTGCCCAAAGAAACCGCACCTGATACTGTAATCGCCAGCCGCTTAGCCATTTAAGCTCCTATCTCGCGTTCTCAAAACGCTCCCTGAACTTGAGATACGTTAAGTTTTCATTTCCAAGTTAGGAAGAGAGCAAACGGTCTTCGTGCGAAATGCGAGGGATCTTGATGAAACCACTGCGATTTCCTGGAATGTTATTTCGTGTGACTCACTAGTGGCGGCTTATGGGTGAAGCGGCAAAAAAACTCGTGGTCCAGGCGTAGATCGAGAGGAAGAACTCCGCTTGGTGATGTATGCGGAGCCTAATTTATGCGGCGTACACTAGAGGGCGACTTAGCTCCGTATGTGGCGGCGCACTTCGAGCGCAGGCTTGGCGAACTGGACATGTTTCGGGAGGATTTACGCCGCGATTTGCTCGCTTTGAGGCGCCGCGGCGGCGGTTTTTAGCTTGTCAGTTTGCATGATTTCGCGTTCGAGCTTGGTTTTGTCGCGAGCGACAGCGATTTTTCCCCGTTCGACCCGGTAGACATGGACCTCTTCGCAACGCTTTTCACGTTGCTCAGCGCGCTGCTGCGAAACAAAGCCACGCTCAGCTAATAGTCTTTCTTTCCTTCTCTTTAGGAGTTCTGCAGAGGCGCGTGCGTAGGCACGATCATGATGCGCCTGATAGCGCATGAAGCGTTCAAGCTGGGGATCAATCACGGCTTGGCCTTCCAAGTTGCGGCGCTGCTCGTCGGTTCGACTAATGATGAAGCAACCCTCCTGCAGACGGCTGGCTCGT
>DASREJ010000302.1:0-12519 GCA_035652115.1 Bryobacteraceae bacterium | reverse complement strand
GGCGGAGCCAAACCGTAATGTCGTCATCGTGATTGAACCCGGGCTGACGGCGAAAGCCGATTCGCGACTAATGCGAATCGCGTTGGACAATCTCTTCGGCAATGCTTGGAAGTTTACATCTAAAACGCCAGAGCCGCTTATCAAATTTTCGAAGCAGTTAATTGACGGCGAGGAGGTGTTTTCGATTTCCGATAACGGTGCAGGTTTTGATATGGAGTATGCCAAAAACCTATTCACTCCGTTTCAGCGGCTTCATCAGGCACACGAGTTTCCGGGCACTGGAATCGGCCTCGCGATCGTTCAACGCATCGTCCATCGGCATGGAGGGCGGATTTGGACAACGGCGAAAGTGAGCGAAGGCGCGACTTTTTGGTTTACACTGGGCTAAGCAGCCGTCCGAAAGCAGCATTTCAGATGAACTCGCACGTAGTTGAAAATACGGGTGAACGATCACGCACAGCGTTGGCGCATCGCACCAATCGGCTCATCCTTTTGGTCGAAGACAATGAAGATGACGAAGTCCTGACACTTGACGCCCTCAAGACGGGTGGCATCACAAATGAAATCGCAGTTGTCCGTGATGGGGCAGAGGCACTCGAGTACCTGTTCGGCTCAGAGGATGGGAGCCGGTTGCCTGCCGTCGTCGTACTCGATTTGCGGCTCCCGAAAGTGCCCGGTCTCGAAGTGCTGCGCAGGATTCGCGCAGCCGAGCGTACCAAGCGCTTGCCAGTCGTTGTCTTGACCTCTTCGGACGAGCAGTCCGATTTAAAGGCGAGCTATGGTAGTGGGGCGAATAGTTATGTCCGCAAGCCCGTTCGCCACGAGGATTTTGTTAAAGCTGTTCAGCAACTGGGACTCTACTGGCTGATTCGCAACGAAGCGCCCGTGGAGTAGTCGGCTATGGCGGATTCTATTCGCGTCCTCATAGCTGAGAATGTTCCCGACGACGCAGAACTCGTGGCAGATGTCCTGCACCAGGCGGGCTTCGAACCGGAAATGTATCGCGTCGAGACAGAGCATGAGATGCGAGAGGCATTGAATCGCACACGGTGGGATCTGGTTCTCCTCGATTATTCCCTGCCTACCTTCAGCGGGGCGAAAGCTCTGAAACTTTGCCAGGAGATCGGTTGTGAGGCGCCCATCATTATTGTGTCCGGCAGTGTAGGTGAAGAAACTGCCGTAGAGATGATGAAGCAGGGTGCGGACGACTACGTGATGAAAGACAAGCTGGCGCGGTTGCCGGCAGCGGTGCGGCGTTCACTATCGGATGCGCAAGTGCGTCGTGAGCGCAGAGCCGCGCAGGAAGAACTGAAGCGGTCAGCGGCCCAGCTTGCGCTAGCAAATCAGGAACTGCAACAGTTCATGTACTCCGTGAGTCATGATTTTCAAGAGCCCCTTCGAATGATAAGAGTCTACACCGACTTGATCAAACGGAAATTGGAACATCCGGGTTCGCATCTCGAGGAGTACTTCAGGTATGTGATGGAGGGTGCGCAAAGGATGTCGGCCCTGCTAACGGACCTTCTCACGTATGCGGACGCCACGAACCTCGACGCGCAACCGCCGGAGCATTCCGATGCCGAAAGCGTCCTGCAAGGCGTTCTGGTAAATCTTGCTTCGGCGATCGATGAGAGCCGGGCCGTCATTGTGCATGACCCCTTGCCCGTCGTGCCGGTACGAGCATCACATCTGACGCAGTTGTTCCAGAATCTCATCTCGAATGCCATCAAATACAGAAGCCAGGCTGCTCCTACGATCTGCATTACGGCGCAAAGAGACGGCGACGAATGGCGGTTCGCCTGCTCGGATAACGGCCTCGGCATCGAACCGGAGTTTCGCGATCGCGTTTTCGATTTTTTTAGGAGATTTCATGGCAGCAAGATTCCCGGTACAGGCATGGGGCTTGCCATCTGTCGCCGTATTGTGCAGTCTTACGGAGGACAGATCTGGGTCGAGTCCACGCCGGAAGGTGGATCAACTTTCTATTTCACGCTCCTAGATGTGGAGTCGCGGCCGAAAAACGATTTTCAACCGCCGCAAAAAAAAGTTCCCGGAGAAACTTTTGACAAACCTGGGCTATTGGCCGAAGTTAAATGACTCAGCCCGATACGATCTTGGCCGGGTGTGAATTAGCCTGCAAGGCGCCTCAACTCTTTACGGCCTCCGTCGAGGAATACTGCACGGTTCTACAGCTTGCGGTGGAAGAATCGATATCGGGCGTCGACGGGCACACACGCGCGCGAATTCGAACATTAGCGCGAAGGTTGGGAGAGGCCGATTGCCTTCCGCAGGATTTCATTGCCGTCCATCTCGCCGCGTTAGCTATTGTTGTCAGGAACAAGCCGCATGCAATGGCAAAAGCTTGCGTGCGCCATTCGCGGCTGCTGCTCGTAAAAATGATCGGTGAGTTGGCGCTGTTCTATCGCGAGCAAGCCCGGACGGCGGAGCGTTGATGGATTCACCGCAGCCCGAATCTATACCTGAAGTTTTGCTGCGATTGTTTATAACGGGCAATTCGCAAAGATCCTTACGAGCCATTGAAGGCGTGCAAGGCATGTGCAAGGAGCTTTTGGGGAATGGTGTGCGGCTGGAAGTAGTCGACGTGATTGAACGGCCGGATGAGGCTGAGCGCGAAAAAATACTCGCAACCCCCACTTTGATTCGCCAAATCCCAGCTCCTCCTCGCCGTCTCGTCGGAGATATGGCCGAGCCGGAAAGAGTCGTTCAACTGCTGGGTCTCAAAAATTTTATTCGCCCCAGGAAGGCGTAATGGACAACTCACGAGAACTGAAGAGACTAAAGACTTACATTCCGGGATTTGACCTGATCAGCAACGGTGGACTCCCCGCAGGTCGAACGACGCTCGTCAGTGGCGGCCCGGGTAGCGCAAAGACAATTCTCGCGGGTCAATTCTTAGCCGACGGGATAAAACACGCCGGGCAAGCCGGTTGCTTCGTGACCTTCGAAGAGAAACCCGATGACATCCGGCGCAACCTATCCTCGTTCGGTTGGGAGATTTCGAAGTGGGAAGACGAAGGCAAGTGGATTTTTGTAGACGGCTCACTACACCCCAAAGATGAACCGGTGATGATCGGCGACTACGATCTCGGAGGCCTTATGGCTCGGGTCAATCACGCGGTCCGGAAAGTGGGGGCGCAACGGGTATCGCTCGATTCTATTGGTGCGATGCTCCTTCAGTTCGGCATGCCGACCGTTATCCGGCGCGAGCTTTACCGCGTAGCTTGGCAACTCCGCGATATGGGCGTTACCTCCATAATTACGGCAGAGCATACAGGCGCCGGTGAAGCGCCGGTGGAGGAGTACGTTACAGATAACGTAATCATCCTTCGAAATACCCTGGAGGATGAGAAGCGCCGCCGAACTCTTGAGATTTTGAAGTTTCGTGGAGCTTCCCACTCAAAAGGCGAATTCCCGTTCACAATAGCGGAGGATAGCGGTATTATTCTCCTCCCTCTCGCTTCAATCGAGTTGCGGCAAAAATCTTCCGATAAGCGCATCACATCGGGCGTCCCTGAGCTAGACACGATGTGTGGAGGCGGTTTTTACCGCGATTCCGTCGTGCTGATTTCCGGCGCAACGGGTACCGGCAAGACTCTGACCGCGACGGAATTTCTCGCTGCTCTCGGCGAAGACGAGCGCGGGTTGCTATTTGCATTCGAGGAAAGCAGAGACCAACTCTACCGTAATGCATTAGGTTGGGGCGTGGATTTCCCCGCTCTAGAGAATCAGGGGCGGCTGCGAATAATTTGCGAGTACCCCGAGGTTGCGCCACCCGAGGATCACCTGCTGCGCATTAAAAAGCATATTGAAGAATTCAAACCTACGCGCGTGGCTGTGGACAGCTTGTCCGCCTTGGAACGGATTTCTACCCTAAGAACATTTCGTGAATTTGTTCTAGCGCTAACGTCGTATTTGAAAGATAAGCAAATCGCGGGATTATTTACATCCACGACACCCTCGCTCCTGGGTGGCGCGACCGTGACGGAAGCCCACATTTCCAGCGTCACCGACTCTATTATTCTCCTTCGCTATGTTGAGGCGTTTGGAGAAATGCGTCGCGGCATCGCTGTTTTGAAGATGCGCGGATCACAACACGATCGGAGCATTCGAGAGTATACGATCGATTCCCATGGCATGCATGTGGGAGAGCCGTTCCGCGCCATCTCGGGCATTCTCTCTGGGACGTTTACACATTCTACAAACTCGGAGTTGCAAACGCTTCAGCATCTATTCGATCGCACAGATGCAGAGGAGGACTAAGCAATTCCGAAAATGTCCACTAGCGTTTTTGCGCAACGTGCCTACTCAAGGTGCTTAGCAAATTTCGGAAGACCAGGTAGATTTTTCGTGGTGTGCGGCATGGCGGCCCGATCTTGCTTGTGGCCAAGAACCTCGCGCTCGAATTCTTCAAAGTTGTTTAGCGCCAAAAACAATAGACTTGAGGTCAACTCGACGGTTTTTGTCTGGCCGTCTCTCGGTTCGTTCAGTTTTTGCATGCCGCAGCCTCTATTCGCCTGCTTGCAAATCAACTGCCACTCGCAGACACATCGAAAGCAATAATCAGGGTCACGCTGTCATCAGCGCGATACCCGGCAGCATCGCCGTGAAACACGTTCCGACCTGCAGCAAAAAAATCAGTTGGTCCTTTTCATCTGCCGTCCGAGACCCGCTCCGATGCAAGTGAGGGCAATCGAGACAAGAAGTTTCGGGAACTGCGTGCATCGGCTGCTGCCCCTGCTACTTTCTGGAACTCCTATCGCCGCTCGTTCGTAACTAGCTGATATGGCGCTTGATCTGTCCGATATACGGCAGTCGTTCCGCATGATGCGGAAGAATTTGACGTTCACGGCCGTCGCCGTCGCTGCGCTGGCGCTTGGGATCGGAGCAAATACAGGCATTTTCAGCGTCGTTGACAAAGTTCTCCTACAGCCCCTTCCCTACCCTGAACCGGACCGGCTGGTAAAAGTAGGCCGCCAGTATCAGGGTGGAGTTGGATATTCGAACTCTATCCCCAAATATATGGTGTGGCGGCACAACGACGTGTTTTCCGCGATGACCCTCTACGATCAGGGTGGTCCTGGGGTCAATCTTTCCCGCGGCGATCGCCTCGAACAGATCAAAGCAGCCCATATTTCGGCGGATTATTTCAAAGTTTTCGGCATCAATCCGCAATTAGGGCGGGGATTCACACAAACCGAAGACTTGCCGAACGGACCCAAGGTGGTCGTGCTCAGCCATCAGCTCTGGGCCGGCCGCTTTGCAAGCGATCCCAATATCCTGGGTCGTGCAATCACTCTGAACGGCGATCCGTATACCGTCGTCGGCGTCATGCCCAAGAATTTTATTCCCGACCCTCCGGTCGAACTCTGGATTCCACTGCAGGCCGATCCCAACAGCACCAATCAGGGACACTACCTCGCCGTAGCCGCGCGGCTGAAACCCGGCGTCACACTTAGCCAAGCCCGCGGCGAAATGAAACTTCGCGGCGAGGATTTCCGCCGTCTCAATCCGAAATGGATGGATAAGGGCGAATCCGTCGCCGTCGTTCCCATGCGCGAAGCGATGGTGCATGACGTGAAAACTGCGCTCTTGATTCTGACTGGCGCGGTTGTGTTTGTCTTATTGATCGCCTGCGCGAATGTGGCCAATTTATTGCTCGCCCGCGCGGCGACGCGTCAACGAGAGCTTGCCATACGAAGCGCATTAGGAGCCAGCCGCGGCCGCGTGATCCAGCAATTGTTGACCGAGAGCGTGATGCTGTCGGCCGTAGGAGGCATTGTTGGATTCGCGCTCGGCGCCTGGGGCGTGAGAATCTTGCTGAACCTCATTCCCGGCGACATTCCGCGCCTGACCAGCGATGAACACGTGCAGAGCGCCTTAAGCATTATTGATTGGCGAATCGCTTTATTCGCGCTCGCTCTGTGTTTCATCACTGGCATCTTGTTCGGTCTATTTCCCGCTCTGCAGATCTCGCGGACAGACGTTGCTTCCACGCTCAAGGAATCGAGCGGCCGCTCCGGCACCGGCCGCAAACAGAATCGCGTGCGCAAGGCTTTGGTTGGAACAGAGATGGCGTTAGCTCTGGTGTTGCTGCTGGCTGCTGCGCTGCTCATCAGGACATTCGCGGGCTTGAGCTCCCTGAATCCGGGCATCGATCCGCATCATGTTCTGGTGTTTGAGACCTCCCTTGTAGGTGGAAAATATTCGTCCACCAGCAAGGTAGATAATCTTGCCACGCAAGTAATTCGCCGCCTTGAGGCGGTGCCCGGAGTGGAAGCCGCGGCAATGACGGTTGCGATGCCGACGGAGACCGAGATTGATCTACCATTCAACATTGCCGGAAGACCACCGAAAGGTAAGGACCTCTACAACGGTGATGAACAATGGCGCTGCGTAACTCCGCACTATTTTGCGGTGTTGAAAATTCCGCTGCTGCGCGGGCGCCTGTTCACTGAAACAGATACCGGCAACGCGGCCAAAGTTGTGCTGATCAACCGGAGCATGGCGCAGAAGTATTGGCCCAAACAGAACGCGGTCGGCCAAATCATCATGATCGGAAAAGGGCTGGGGCCGGAATTCGAGGATGGGGCAAGAGAGATTATCGGCGTTGTTGGAGACGTGCGTGAGGCCGGACTAGCTACCGAGAACACCGGCGTAATGTATGTGCCGCAGAGTCAGATCAGCGATGGATTGACAAAGCTGGCGAACAACGTCATTCCGCTTTCGTGGTGCATTCGCTCCAATATGGACGTAAATTCGCTGCGGGTAGCAGCTCAGCGTGAATTTCAGGCGGTGGATTCGCAAGTGCCGTTAGCCAAGGTCCGCACCATGGAAACGATCTTGAAACAGAACGTGTCCCGCCAGAAATTCAATACGGTGCTGTTAGGCATCTTCGCCGCCGTCGCGCTTGCGCTCGCCGCAATCGGCATTTACGGATTAATGTCGTATTCGGTGGAACAACAGAGACAAGAAGTCGGCATCCGAATGGCTTTAGGCGCGGATCGCGGCAACGTCCTAAAGCTCATTCTTGGACAAGGAATGACGCCGGCGGTTATTGGCGTGTTAGTAGGTGTCGGCATCGGTTATGCACTGACGCGCCTGATGTCTAGCCTTCTGTTCGGCGTCAAAGCAAATGATCCGGTTACGTTTGCCAGTGTCGCGGTCGTGCTCACCGTCGTGGCATTACTGGCCGCCTTGATTCCCGCCCAGCGCGCTACACGCGTAGATCCGGCGGTTGCGCTGCGTGAAGAGTAGCGCGGACGCTTTGCTTTTATGCTGATTTGACGATATCGGCAAACGAACATGGATCGAGACTGGCGCCGCCTACCAGAACACCGTCGATCTCAGGTTCGCGCATCAGCCCTTGAATGTTGTCCGGTTTGACACTGCCGCCATACATGACGCGGATTTGCTCTGCCGCCTCCATTCCGAAACGCTTTTCCGCTTCACAGCGAATTAATTTGTGTGCGGCGGACGCAATGGCCGGAGTAGCCGTTTGGCCGGTGCCGATTGCCCAGATCGGCTCGTAGGCAATTGCAATCTTTGCGAACTGTTCCTCGGTAAGCCCGGCAACGCCCGCGGCAAACTGGCGAACAATTACGTCGTTCGTCTTTCCGGCTTTGTGTTCATCGGGACGTTCGCCGATGCAAATGATCGGAGACAAGCCGGCATCCAAGGCAGCTTGCGTTTTCTTGAGCACGTCGGCATCAGTCTCATGAAAATGTTGCCTGCGTTCGCTATGTCCGACAATAACCCATGTGGCGCCGGCGGCGCGAAGCATTTCCGCAGATACTTCACCCGTAAATGCGCCTTCATTCACCCAGTAGCAGTTTTGACCGCCAATGCGAATGTTCGAGTCGTGAACCGCCTGCACAGCCGCGGGAATGCTAAGCGTCGTCGGGCAAATCACAATTTCACAGGCCTCGTTGCCGTCCAGCACAGGAATGAATTGCTCGAAGAACGCCGTTGTCTGCTCGGCGGTCTTGTACATCTTCCAATTGGCCGCCATTATGCGCCGTCTCATAGGCTGCGAATTTCGTTAGTTCCTTTCTGAAGGCTGCCGAGAAAGCTGGTTCCGGCCTGTATATGAGTTCCAAAGTTTTCGGCAACGGTCTGACCTATATCTGCAAGCGTCGCGCGTGTGCCGAGATTCGTGCCGCCTTCGACAGAAGGCCCGTACGCCAGCAGCGGCGTGTACTCTCTGGAGTGGTCGGTCGATGGAGTTGTGGGATCGCAGCCGTGATCCGCCGTGAGAATGACAAGGTCTCGCTCGTGTAATTCAAGAGAGGGCAGCCAGGCATCCACAGCTTCTAGCGCGCGCGCGTAGCCCTCAACATCGTTGCGATGACCAAACTGCTGATCAAAATCCACCAGGTTAACGAAGATGAGGCCTTGCGCCTGCTTGCTCATGACGTCGATGGTCTTTCGCATCCCGTCGGCGTTGTTCTTCGTCTTCACAGAGTCCGCAATGCCTCGGTTGAGAAAAATATCCGCGATTTTTCCAATGCTCGAAACACGCACGCCGCTGCTGCAAAGCTGATCTAGGAGCATGCCATTGGGCGGCGGCACCGCAAAATCCTTGCGGTTCGCCGTACGTACATAGTGCCCGGGCTCGCCTTCAAATGGACGCGCAATGACACGGCCCACTTCATTAGGACCGCGCAAAATCTCGCGCGCGATGCGGCACATTCGATATAAGTCGTCAAGCGGAATGACGGATTCGTGCGCGGCGATTTGAAAGACGCTATCTGCCGACGTGTAGACAATGGGCCAGCCTGTGCGTTGATGCTCGTTCCCGAGCTCCTTAATAATTTCGGTTCCGGATGCAGGCTTATTTCCTAGAGTTTTGCGGCCAATCTGCTCTTCAAAAGCCTGCATGACATAGGGCGGAAATCCGTGCGGATAGATGGGAAACGGTTTGGCGAGAATAATGCCTGCCATTTCCCAGTGCCCTGTCGTGGTGTCCTTGCCGGGCGATGCAAGCGTGCATTTGCCGTAGGCGCCCACCGGATGTTCGGCCGCGCGTAACCCCGTCAACGGCTTAATATTTGCGAGCCCGAGATTAAACAGATTAGGTAGATAAAGCTCGTATTGGCGCGCAATATTGCCGAGTGTGTCGCTGCCTTCGTCGCCGAAATCGGCTGCGTCCGGCATAGCGCCGATGCCGACGCTATCGAGCACAATCCAGATTATACGTTCAAACGGCGGTCTGCCGTCTTGGCGGCTCATTGTCGAAAACTCATTTTTGCTTTGAGTCGGCGGCAGGTTCGGCGGGCGCCTCGAATTCATCCTTCAGTCGCGCGGCGCGGTCGCGTACCAGATGCATCAGGCTCTCATGACTCATAATGCGAGTCAGAAGCGGGACGAACTGTTTGGGAGCTGCAAGCTGCTTGTGGAGCCACAATGACTCGACTTCCGCCAGGGCGTCGTTTATCCCTAAGTGGTCGTGACGAATTGTTCGATCCAATTCAATGTAAGCGCGCTCGGATTGCGCAATTTGCTCAAACTTTTCCTGTAATTGCTGCGCAGTCACGTTTAGCGAGTAATTGAAGGTAGCTTCTGATCCGGTACCGCTGGCGTCTTCGTAGCGAAATGTTTTCTTTCCCGTATTTGCAACCTTAAGGCCTGATTCCAAGGGCACCTTAAAGTAGTTCAACTTTTCCGCCATGGCAAACAGCGAAGCGGTGTCGGAATTGGGCAACTGTGCTTTCAGCGGCTGATCATCAGTCGGCGATTCTTTGTATTCAAGCACGCCGCCGCGATCGATATTCACGCAGAAGTACTCCGGTGTGCTGCCGGGAAAGCTTCGCGTATAGCTGATCCTGGGCGTTAACGCGAGCAGCGGAGCGCATAACACAACAGCAAGCCACGAGAGCCTTGCCGTAGCCGAGTTCATCGCCGCGCTCCAGCGGCAACCGGAAAGTTGGCCCGAGTGCCGTGGCAAATCGCGACAGCAAGAGCATCAGTTGCATCATGAGAATCGAATTTAGGTCCGATCCCCAGCAGTGAATGCACCATCATTTGTACTTGATGTTTTTCCGCGCGCCCGTAGCCGACAACGCTGATTTTCACTTCCAGAGGCGAATACTCGTTCACTTCGAGACCGGCTTCGGCGGCAAGTAAAAGGGCCACCCCGCGGACGTGTGCCAGCTTCAAAGCGGATTTGGCATTCATTGCGTGGAAGACCTCCTCAACGGCAAAACAGTCCGGTTCGAATTCCTGCAACACTCCGCGCAGTTCTCCGGCGATCTGGCGCAGCCTTTGTTCTAGTGCATCCACTGTTCGAGTACGAATGACACCTGCGGAGACAAGACGGTGACAGCGGCCGTCAGACTCCACAATGCCGTATCCCGTCTTCTCAGTTCCGCAGTCTATTCCAATGATTCTCATCTGGAAGACGCCAACGTGCAGCGTCGAGTTCTCGACCCTAGGCCAGGGCTTCTACTTCGGCGGCGTCGATCTCATAATTGCCGTAGACGTTCTGAACATCGTCGTGTTCTTCGAGGGCGTCATACAGCTTGATCATCGCCTGAACGTTCTTCCCCTCAAGCTTGATGGTGTTTTTCGGAACCATGGCGATTTCGGCCGATTCATTCGGGATTTTGGCTTTTTCAAGCGCTTGGAGAACTTGTTCGTGTGCCTCCGGCGGAGATAATATTTCCCAAGCGCCCTCGTGTTCGCGCAGATCGTCGGCGCCGGCATCGAGGACAGTGGACATCAACTGATCTTCGGTCGCGTTGTTGCCGTCGACTATTATCTGGCTCTTGCGCTCGAACATCCACGCCACGCTGCCCTGCTCGCCAAGGTTGCCGCCGTTTTTCGAAAAAAGATGACGGATTTCGCTGACTGTTCGATTGCGGTTGTCCGTAGCCACATTAACTAGCACTGCCGCGCCGCCAGGACCATATCCTTCAAATAGAATTTCGTCGATCTGGCCACCTTCCAGTTCACCGGTACCGCGCATGATGGCGCGTTTGATATTGTCGGCGGGCATACTGACTGCTTTTGCGGCCACAATAGCGGTGCGCAATCGCGGATTCGCATCGGGATCGCCGCCATTGCGTGCGGCGATCATGATTTCCTTGATCAGGCGCGTGAAAGCTTTACCGCGCTTCGCATCCAGGGCCGCTTTTTTGTGTTTAATTGTGGCCCACTTACTATGTCCAGACATCTAGAACCTCAATATCAGCGCAGACGCGGCGAGAAAATGCCTGCTTGTAGGCGCTGCCTCTTAACTTCCGAGGATAACAGAGAAGAACGATAGCTAATCGCGATTCGCTACCGTTGCATTGATGCTTATCCTCGCATCCGCTTCACCTCGAAGACACGAGCTATTAACGGCAGCGGGCATTCCTCATGCGGTGCGCGCCGTATCAGTGCCCGAGGAACGAATACCGGGCGAAGATCCCCTAGCTTTAGTTCAACGGCTCGCCGAAGAAAAGGCCACCGCGGCGCACCAGCAGGGAGAGATCGTGCTTGGAGCCGACACCGAAGTATCCATCGATAACGAAGTTTTCGGCAAACCGTCTGACCGGCAAGATGCCGCGCGAATGCTCCGGTTGTTGTCGGGCAAAGATCATTGGGTGCACACCGGCATCTGTATTCTTACGGGTTCTCGGAAAATCGTAGACGTGGCGAGTACCAGAGTCTGGTTTGCGGATCTTACGGAGCCTGAAATTACGGAGTACACTCGAAGCGGGGAGCCATTAGGGAAGGCGGGCGGATACGCCATTCAAGGTCTCGCGTCGAAATTTGTCCGATCCATTGAAGGTTGCTATCACAACGTTGTCGGTTTGCCGGTATCGCTTGTCTACCATCACCTGAAGTCGTTATGAAACACCTGCTCGGGGTAGTTGCGCTTGGGGCGTTCGCTTTCGTAATTGTGGGCAAACAGGCGCAAGCGCCGGATTGGCGCAACCAAGGAATTCTTTATCTCGATCATTCATTAAACGCGCGCCTGCGCACCGTACCGGTTCAAGCCGTTCATTTGGGGGATGGCTTTTGGGCCAACCGGCGGCGCGTCGCCACAGAGAAAAGCATACCCACCTTATTAGAACTGCTCGAAGAGCACGGATTCATCGATAACTTCCGCCGTCTTTCAGGCCGAAAGAATGTGCCGCGGAAAGGACCGCTCTATACGGATTCCGACGTTTATAAATGGGTGGAGGGCGCTGCATGGGCTTTAGCTTCGAATGAGACAACCGAGGTCGAAAAGCAGAAGCTGAAGCAGCAGCTTGATTCGATCATTTCAGACATCGTGGCGGCGCAGGAGCCTAGCGGCTATCTCAACACGTACTACGTCGGAGACAAGGCGCATCTGCGATTCACCGAACTCGTGCGGTCGCATGAAGACTACTGCCTTGGACATCTGATTCAAGCGGCAATCGCCTATTACCGCGCCACCGGAAGCCGGGCTTTGCTTGATCCCGCGATCAAGTTTGCCGATTACATTGTCGACAATTTCGGACCTACGAAGAGACCGTTTCAAACGGGACATCC
>DASREJ010000301.1:0-44837 GCA_035652115.1 Bryobacteraceae bacterium | reverse complement strand
TGCCGAATCACCATTCCGCGCACATTTCCCCGCTCCGCGCCCAAGGCCATGCGGATTCCAATCTCCTGAGTACGCTGCTCTACTGAATACGCCATCAGCCCGTAAATTCCGATGGCCGCCAACAGAAGCGACACGCCGCCGAATACACTCATCAGCAGCATATGAAAGCGTTCGCGCGACGTCGAGCGTGAAACAACTTCATCCATGGCGCGCACATCCGACACCGGCAGCCCGGTGACTTGCCTCAACTGATCTTCCACTGGGCCACGAAGCTTCATCGGCTCGCCGCGCGTTCGCACTACCCAAGCGAGCGGTGTCAGCTTCATGTTCAGAGCCTGAATTGCGTCCGTCGCTTGCCCATTCGGAATGTACATCTCTGCCTGAGGATTTTGGTTTAAAGATCCATCGCGCTGGTCTGCTACGATTCCGACAATCTGCCGCGGCTGCTCGTCCGCCAACTGCGGCATCATGCCCTTCCCAATCAGAATGCGATCCTGCAACGGATCGCCCTTGGGCCAATATTGCTTCGCCATGCTTTCATTGATGATCACTACCGGCGTGCCGGTGTGATTGTCGCGTTCCGTAAATGTGCGGCCGCGAATTACATGTATGTGAAAAACTTCGAAGTATCCTGGCGAAACCGTCTTCCAGCCCCCTCCTCCGTGAAATGGAGCGTCCGTTAGCGGGCGGCCCATCACGCGAAACGGCAGCCCATATCCGCCTTCTAGCGGCACACAACACGTAGCGCTTGCCAGTTCTACGCCCGGGATCGCGTTCAGGCGATCTGTCACCTGCTTGATCATTTGTTCGATGGCAGTGCTGGTGTTATATTGCCCGCTTGCCAGTGACATGCGCATGGTCAGCACGTTGCGCGTATCGAAGCCTGGATTCACTGCGTAGATAGCAATCGCGGTGCGAATCAGCAGTCCTGCTCCAACCAGCAGCACCACGGCCAGCGCAACTTCGGTCACCACCAGGCTTGTGCGCGCTTTATTTTGGCGGAAACCGCTGCCGGACCGGCTGGCGCTCTCTTTGATTGTGACGTTCAGATCCGTCCGCGCGCCACGGAGCGCCGGCAATAATCCGAAAAGCAGGCTCGTGAGTACAGTAATCGCCACCGTAAACACCAACACTCGCCAATCCAAAGTCACCGCCGTTCCGTCCACGCCTACACGCGGTAACCCGGCGGTGTTTACCGACAACAAAGCGCGAATACCGATCAGGCCCAATGCGAGTCCCAATACTGCTCCCGCCGTAGCTAAGAGCAGGCTTTCGGTCAGCAATTGCCGTACAATTCGGCCGCGGCCGGCTCCCAGCGCCGCGCGAATCGCGAGTTCCCGTTTTCGAACTTCGGCGCGTGCCAGCAAGAGGTTTGCGACATTCGCGCAAGCTATCAGCAGAACAAATCCAACCGCACCGGCCAAAACCCAGATAGATTGCTGCGCTCTTTGCACCAGCGAGGCTTTTAAGGTCTGCGCATCGAAGCTCTGGCCGCGTCCCAGGGCAGCGGGAAACTTGTGGCGATATGCCGCCGCTGAAGCGTCCAGACGTGCCTTCGCTTGAGCCAGCGTTACTCCGTCTTTAAGTCGTCCCGCCGCCAAAAAGTAATGGCCCTGGTCGGTTGTGTTTGGATCGATCTGAAAAGGCACCCAAACTTCCGCAGGCGGACCGAAATCCTGAAAGTCAAATCGAGTCGCCACCACGCCAGTAATCACATGTGGCTGACCGCCGAGGGACATCGTCTTGCCGGTTATATTCGGGTCGCTTGCAAACCGGCTCTTCCACAATCCTTCGCTGATCGCTACAACCGGCGCCGCGCCTGGCCTATCTTCTTTCGCCGTAAACCCTCGTCCGAACACGAACGGAACGCCGAACAAACGAAAGAAGTTCGCGCTCACCCGTTCGGATCGAAGCTGTAGCGGCAACTCGCCATTTGTCCAATTCAAGACGCCACTGCCGAATGCGGCGACGTCTTCCACCACATCGGTCTGTTGGGTCCAATGGACAAACTTCGCCGGCGATGCTCCGTTAAAGCTGCCTTGAGGCGTCTTCGTCTGCATCATCACGATTCTGTCCGCTTGCGGGAATGGCGGTTCCTTCAGCAACACTGCATTCACCAGCGAAAAAATCGCGGTATTAGCGCCGATTCCCAAAGCTAACGCCACAACGGCAGTAATCGTAAACGAGGCGCCGCCTTGGCGAAACACGCGAACCGCGTGACGAACATCGCGAAGAAGAGTTTCCATCGAAAGCCTTCCCGCTTAGACGTAACTCGCGGCTGAAAGTTCCGCCGATGGCCCTAACTACTGGAATCGTCCAATTTATTTGCCCGCGTACTTGCGAATAAGCAGCGAAATCGTCAATCCAATGCAAAACAAGATCGCCAGCACTCCATTGATTCTCGAAGCGAGCGTAATCGGATTTCTCGGATGTGGAATCCTCGATAGCGGAAGCACCACCCAGTTCATAATTAGATAAACGATTACGCCATACAGCAGCCCGGAAATGACCGGCCGCCGATACAAAATTGAGAGCTTACGGCTCGCTGCGTAGAAAATTGCTGTCCAAATCAACGCGATGACGAAATGCAGAACCAGGCCAAGCACAATCGAGGCCGAACCTGCGCGAAACGAAGCTGGGCCAATCAATCCGCTGGCAATGTATTGAAAAACCGTTTTGGGCATGGTGCCCCGCAAAGCGCTGAAGATCAGTGCGTCGGCAATATCCAGCGTTCCCGCAATCAGGCCCACGATGAGTACAACTGAAAGACTCGAATTCATTTGTGTTCCGTTGCCCATTCCCGAAAGAATATCGGAAATCGGAGCAGCTTCGCTTAGAATACAGGCGAACCCTCTCTATCGATGCAAGCAACCGTTCAACTTTCCCTCGATCTCATATCTACTGAAGAAGCTTTAGTCACTGCCGAAATGGCGCTCCGTGCCGGCGTGGATTGGCTTGAGGCCGGTACTCCCCTGATTCTTGCTGAAGGCGCCCATGCCGTGGGAGAACTCCGCGCCCGTTTTCCTCATGTACCGATTGTGGCCGACCTAAAAATTATGGACGGCGCTTATCTTGAAGCCGAACTGATGGCGAAGGCGGGCGCAAACATGGTGGTTGTCATGGGCCAGGCACATAGTGAATCCATCGAGCTGGCCGTCAAAGCCGGTCGCGATTACGGCGTAAAAGTGATGGGTGACAACATGAACATGCCTGATCCTGTCTCTGGATCAAAGCAACTTGAAGATCTCGGGTGCGATTACATCGTTCATCACATTGGGTACGATTACCGCACGTTGCGGCGCAAACGAGGCATTCACACGGCCGGACCGCTCGATCAGCTTCGCGCCATCGTGAATGCAGTGAACATTCCAGTTCAGGCGGTTGGCGGCCTCACCATTGAGCAGGCTATTGAAAGTCCGCGTTATGGTGCGCCAATGGTGGTCATCGGCGCGCCCTTGGCCATCGACGCCCACGCCTTTCAAACTGCTTCCGGCAAAGTGGAAGATTCGCTGCGCCTCATCTGCGATAAAGTCCACGCGTATGGTGAAGTCAACGTTACAGCAAGGGAGACTCACGCATGAGCACGCTCAATATGCCGGCGCTTGTAAATTACGCGCGCGACCCACTTTCCGTGGAACTGCGTGAAGTTTCGGTCCCCGAGATTGGCGACCATGACGTGCTGTTGCGCGTGGGAGCTGTCAGTATCTGCGGCAGCGATCTGCACCAATGGCGTGGCTCGCATAGTTGGGCGGTCAATTACCCCTGTATTCTTGGTCATGAGTTTGCCGGAACCGTCGCCGCGCTCGGCCGCAGCGTTCGCGCATTTAAAGAAGGAGATCGCGTAGTTAGCGAAACCGCAGCGGTCATTGATGAATCCTCGCCGCTTAGCCGCGCCGGCCTCTACAATTTAGATCCTTCGCGCCGCGGATTCGGCTATGGCGTAAACGGCGCGATGACGCAATACGTTCGCGTGCCTGAAAGATGTTTGCATCGAATCCCGAATAGTGTTCCGTTCCACAAGGCGGCGCTCACGGAGCCTTGCTCCGTCGCATACAACGCCGTCTGTGTCAACGGGCATATTCGCCCTGGTGATCGCGTGCTCGTCATTGGGCCCGGGCCTATCGGCCTGTTGTGCGCAAAGATGGCAAAACTCAGCGGCGCGGGAGAAGTGATTGTTGCGGGTTTACCTGCCGACCGGCACCGTCTCGAAGTTGCCCGTCAAATAGGCGCGGATACAACTTTAGACAGCGGTGTACGCCAATACATCGCTGGCGTGGGTGACGGTCTCGGTGTGGATGTTGCTATCGATACCTCCGGCAATTCGGCCACTCTGCAGATTGCGCTCGAAAACGTACGCCCCGCCGGGCAAATCATAAAAGTCGGCTGGGGGCCGCAGCCCATGCCGTTCAGCCTCGACCCATTGGTGCAGAAGAACCTGACTTTGTCCGGCAGCTTCTCTCACAACTGGCCTATCTGGGAACGTGTCATTTCAATGATCGTCTCCGGCCAGCTCGATCTCGATCCCGTCATCAGCCGTGTTTGCGACCTGCCTCACTGGCGGGACTGCTTCGAAAAAATGGAAGCCGGCGAATACGTCAAGGCGGTTCTCACCACCTGATGCCGCTTGAAATCTCGGCCTTTCCCAAGTGCTATCTCGAAGACATCTCGCTGGGCCGCATGTCAGTTTTCGATTGGATCGGCATGGCGCGTTCGCTGGACGCCGACGGCCTCGAAATGTATGAAGGCTTTTTGACGTCGCTTGAGCCCGCTTATCTTAATTCGGTGGCCGACGCGATTCGCTCGGCGGGTTTTGCGATGCCCATGCTCTGCTGTTCGCCTGATTTCACAGCACCGGACGAAGACCTACGCAAGCGCGCTATCGATCGCGAAGCTGAGATGATTGCTGTCACCGCACGCCTCGGAGGTCCCGGCGCTGTCTGCCGCGTGCTAAGCGGCCAACGCTATCCCGAAGTATCGTGGGAGCAAGGCCGCGAATGGGTGGTTCACGGCATCGAATCCGTATTGCCTGTGGCGCGCGAGCACAAGATCATTCTCGGTATGGAGAACCATTACAAAGATGGCTTCTGGAGATACCCGGAATTTGCTCAGAAGCGCGAGCGTTTTGTCGCGATTGTCAATTCCATCACCGACCACACGAATTTCGGCGTGCAATACGATCCCTCGAACGCAATCGTCGCCGGTGACGATCCTATCGATCTGCTTAACGACATCGCCAACCGTGTGGTCAGCATGCACGCGAGCGATCGTTACCTCGCCGAAGGCACGACATTTGAGGAACTTCGCCAAAGCGACGGCACACTGGGCTATTCACCCAATCTGCGCCACGGTGTCACCGGCAAAGGCCTGAACGATTACGACACCATCTTCCGTATCCTTGCCGAAAACAAATACACGGGCTGGGTCAGTATTGAAGACGGCATGAACGGCATGGAGGAGATGGCCGAATCACTCGCTTTTCTGCGCCGGATGTCTGAGCGTTATTTCGCCGGATAGCAGCTCGCTCGTTCTTGAGCGGAACACTATGCTGCGATAGTAGGGGCAATTGCCCTGCCGTTTTAGTGTGCGCACGAGATAACCGGTGCGCATCGTTGGGCGCCTGGCTGGGTGCTGGCGCTATAAAAAAGATTTAGAGATGCAGGATTCTAGGCTAATGTTACTTGTTCGGCCTGAAGTCCTTTGGGCCCGTTCTTCACCACAAACGAAACGCGCGCCCCCTCATCTAAGCTTCGATACCCGCCCGCTTCAATGGCCGAGAAATGGACGAATACATCTTCGCCGTTTTGGCGGGCGATGAATCCAAACCCTTTCGAAGCATTAAACCACTTCACAGTTCCAGTTTCTTTCATAAGTTCTCGCTTTCTTGCTGCAAAACCTTACAGATCAATTTGAGGGAATCGAGAACTGCTTACCGTTAGAGGTGGGCCGCGCCGAAGTAAGTCAAGTGACCGGAAGGATCTTACGCGCTTCTCAAGATAACGGATACGGCGGCTTTTGTCAACGTAGCCTGCGCAACACCTTAACGCAGAACAGTATCTATCATCTATCGTTGAACCTTGCGGATCACGCCTCCGAGTTTCGCTCGCTCCTCCGGAGTGGCTCGACTGTATTCGTCATTAGATTGGACAGGAGGTGGTTGGCTCTTACTCTGCGCGATCTTTTCGGAAATAGCACGATTTTGGGCGATCCGAGCAGCAGTCCGTTCTGCGGGGGTCATCAGGTGGAAGGGTTTGTTCATTGCGACGTCTTCTTCCAGCATCTCCTAATTGGTTGCGGCGTTTCTCGCCTCCGGCGGATTGTCCAAGCGTTATTTCGCCTGAGCACTCGACAGCTTCTTCACAAGCTCATATAAGAAGGTCTGTCCTTCATAAAACGACTGCACTAGCATGCGCTCATCGCGTCCGTGCGCGCGCACGTCGTTCACGTCCATAAAGAACCCTTGCACGCCGTAAGTCGGTATTCCCGCTTCCCGCAGATAACGGCCATCGGAAGCGCCTGTAGCCATGCTGGGAAGCGTTACAACACCGGGCCACATGGTATCCGTTATTTGCGAGAAAGCTTTCATCACATCGGGGCGCATCGGCGAAGGCGGTGCTTTGCCTTCGTCCGTTTTGATTGTCACAAGGACCTGATCGTCCGCCACAACTTTCTTCAAGGTGTCTAACACGTACTGCACCGTATCATCGGGGAAAATACGGCAGTTTACGTTCGCTGCGGCTAGTTGGGGAAGCGCGTTCGGCGCGTGACCGCCTTCCAGTTCCGTCGCTACACACGTGGTGCGCAGCATCGAATTCATACCCGGCGATTTCGCTGCTACGCGTTGCATTGCCTCTTGCGAACCTTGTGCGACTTGCGCGTAGTCTCCGGCCATCGGCCCTTTTTCGATCTTTGCCATCTCTGCGAAATACGCGCGTGTGACGTCGTTCAACTGCATGGGGAAGCCGAATTTCGACAGGCGTTCCAGCGCTCCCGCCAGATGATAGATCGCGTTGTCAGGCACCGGCCGCGAGCTATGGCCGCCCTTGTTGTGTACTTCAAAACGAAAATCCGCGTAGGTTTTTTCCGCCAAGCCGATATCATTTGCTACGCGTTTACCGTCGATAATCTCGCCACGGCCCCCTTCATTGAGGCAAAAATCGGCATCAATCAAATCACGATGATTCTTCAACAGCCAATCCACGCCGTTGTAGGGGCCGCCGCCTTCTTCGTCCGCAGTCAATGCCACAATCAGATCGCGGTCGGGCCTGAACGCCTCGCGCTTGTAGCGGATCAGGTTTGCAATCCATACTGCTGCCTGAGCCTTGTCGTCGGAAGTGCCGCGGCCATAAAAATATCCGTCCTTCTCGATGAAGGTGAACGGATCCATGCTCCAGTCTTCCCGCTTCGCCTCCACAACATCTATATGCGCCAGCAGCAGAATTGGTTTGCGCGCGCCGGTACCGTGATACCTGACGACCAGGTTGTACTTTCTCGGAATCGCGCCGCCCAGAAAAATGTCGGACGCGGGGAAGCCCGCGGCTTTCAATCGCGTCGCCATGGCTTCCGCTATCGGCGTAGTGGGTCCAGTCGAGAAGCCAGACTTGCTTTCGACCATCTCTTTGTAGATCTCGCGCGCCAGCCTCTGATCCTGCTCGGGCGGCATCAATGACGCAGCTACAAGAGCACTAGCTCCAATAAGCGCAAGGGCACACAGCTTAAACATCTCGCTATCTTGACATGTCCAAACGCTTGCAGGCCCGTGCCCCGGCGCCCGCGACTTATCGGGAGCCGTCAGATCGCAAGCGGTATTGGGAGATTTCTTTTAACGTGTTGTAACCGGGCGGTGTGAACTTCTCGTGACCTGGGATCGTACGGACCGCGTCCGCAGCATCGACGGCTATGATTGAGAGCTGCTTGGCGGTTCTCACCCGGCTATCCTCCTGGACCGTGCCTCCGTAAGTTCCCATGCCGGAGTCGTAGATGATTCCTCCGCTAGCGTGCAAAAACTCGATACCGCCACCCGAAAGACTTCCCCCAATATCGTTTCGATGGTCGAAAGTCCTCTCCAAAAACCGTCCGGTACCTCCCTTCTGATGTCTGAGAACGAATTCCGGTCCCCGAGCGTCGTCGATGCGCACATCTTGTCCGACGAACGTAACGGTCATGCCGTCGGTCCGTGGCACGGTAATAGTGTGATTGGCGTCGTCAAAACGAATGCCTGTGGGGTCGGCTTTGCCGTTGTTCTGCAAACCGAGCGCGGTTCCCGGCTGCGGCAGGGCCGGTGCTGCCGGCGCTATCGCGGGAACCGGAGCCTGCGAAACTGCCGTTGCCGAAACTGCCGTTGCCGGAGCTGCGGTTTCAGGCGCAGTTCCTGTATGAGTGCGCGCGCTAAAGGCTTTGTAGTCGCTGAAGGATTTCTGCAGCTTGGCCGCATCGGTGCCCGGCATCGCAACAACGCGTTGCTGCCCGTTTACCGTCAAAATCGTCCCTACCATCTTGCCGCCCTGAAAAACCTGTGCCATGGTCCCGCTCGGGTCGAATTTGAACGTATAGTCATCCCAATTCACTTCACCCGGTCCCCCGGGGCTAACCGCGCCGCCTGCGGTGATACGGGTGAAATTCAGAGGCATGGGGCTGCCCTGGCTCCATGTCCCGGACAGCGACTTTCCGTCGGCGCTCAGAAATCCGGTCCATGTGCCATTGACGTTGGGCACCTTGAAACTGAGCGCCTGCCCGTCGATGTGAATGTTAGAGCAAGGCAATCCCGACATCCCTTGCTCCGGGCTATCCGCGGTCCCGGTCAGTTGACCATCCTGACCGCTGACCAAATGCAGCGTCACATGTACGGGGCCTAACATCCCTGTGTAATCTCCAGCAAAATTCGCAGAGGAGGCAGCCATGGTGACCATGGCGATTATGAAAACTCCCGAAACTAGACGGCGGAGCATGGCGAAAATTATACTCGTTTTTCACAGCTTCGGGAATATCCACGCGACTCTAGAATTCGATATCTTTGAGAGATCCAGCCAGTCTTGAAAGGAAGGTCGGGCATGGCAATCTCGTTCGAGTTAAACGGAAAGCAAACGTCTGTCGACGTTGACCCCCAAACACCGCTCTTGTGGGTGTTGCGCGACACACTCAACTTGACCGGCACGAAATACGGGTGCGGAATCGCCGCGTGCGGTGCATGCACAGTTCACATCAACGGTGAAGCGGTTCGCTCTTGCGTCTTTCCTATTTCCTCTATCGCCGGCAAAAAAGTGACTACCATCGAGGGCCTGTCGACGGATCGCAGTCATCCCGTTCAACAAGCCTGGATTGAGCACCAGGTGCCGCAATGCGGCTATTGCCAATCCGGCCAGATCATGACGGCCGTTGCGTTCCTCAAAAAGAACGCACATCCTTCGCCATCCGATGTCGACGAGGCTATGTCCAATAACATCTGCCGTTGCGGCACCGCTCAACGAATCCGCGCCGCGATACTAAATGCGGCGGAGGCGATGCGTTCGGGCAAAGCACCGGGGAATCCGGCGGGAGGTGAGTTATGAGCGCCGCCACTGCGGTTTCTCGCCGCACCTTACTAAAATCCGCCGCTCAGGCTGGAGCCGCGCTGGTCATCGCGTTCGAAGTACCGCAGCCGCCGGCGAAAGGCGCGCCCGAAAAGCCCGTTGTTAATCCGCTAAAGGCGTGGATTGCAATTGATCAAAACGGCGCCGTTACCCTGAGTTACTCAAAATCCGAAATGGGGCAGGGCGTGTCGACGTCGCTGCCGATGATTCTCGCGGAAGAACTCGGAGTGGATTGGAAAGACGTGCAAGTAAAGCACGCCTCCGTCAGCCCCATGTTCGGCAATCAAGGCACCGGCGGAAGCGGCAGCGTCACCACGTTGTTTACACCTCTGCGCAAAGCAGGCGCTGCAGGCCGTCAGATGCTTATCGCCGCTGCTGCCGCGCGGTGGAACGTTGGGCCGGAATCATGCCGGGCCACCCATGGCGCGGTCTGGCATGGCTCGGACAAATTAACGTACGGCGAACTCGTCGAAGCTGCTTCCCAATTGCCCGTCCCTGATCTCGATAAAGTGCAGCTCAAGCGAATCGAGGATTTCGAGATCATTGGTAAGTCGCTTCCGCGCACCGACATTCCCTCGAAAGTAGACGGGTCCGCGTTATTTGGTCTCGACATGCGGCCTGAAGGAATGGTCTTTGCTGTCGTCGCCCGGTGTCCAGTTTTCGGAGGCAAGGTGAAAAGCTTTGACGCCTCTCAGGCCAAAGCGATGCGCGGCGTTGAAGATGTCTTTGAAATCCCTGCTATCGCCGAAGTGCACTCCTGCGGCGGTGTCGCTGTTGTGGCTCACAGTACCTGGGTAGCCATGGAAGCGCGCAAGAAGCTCAAGATCGACTGGGATTATGGTCCTGCCATCTCGGAAAGCACCGAAAGCTTGCGCCGGCAATTTCGCAAACTGGTCGATTCGAACATGAAGGTTGTCCTCAACCAGGGCGATGTCGAATCTTCTCTGACTGCCGCGCCTGCCAAGAAAAAAATTGAATGCGATTACGAGTTGCCGTTCCAGGCTCACGCCACCATGGAGCCCATGAACTGCACGGTTCACGTTGAAGCCGATCACGCCCGGGCCTGGGCGCCCAGCCAATCGCCGAATCAAGTGCAGGGAGTTGTTGCTCAGTTGACGGGCTTGTCACCCGACAAAATCGAAGTGCATACAACCTTTATGGGCGGTGGTTTTGGACGCCGCTATCAAGGCGATTTTCCTGCCGAAGCGACTCAAATTGCAAAACGTGTCGGGAAGCCTGTGCAGCTTGTCTGGTCGCGCGAAGATGACATGACGCACGACTTCTACCGTCCCGCCTCTTATCACCGCATGCGAGGCGCTGTGGATGCTGAGGGCAACATCACTGCCTGGCAGCACAAGTACACCTCCACCTCTATCGCTGAGTGGTTCAGCCCTAAAGCAGCGCCCGAATCGAGCGAACTAGGCTGCACTCTGCAGATGCCTTACCTCAGCAAAGGATACAAGCTCGAATATCTTCCTGCCGCTTCCGCGGTCCCCCGGGCCTGGTGGCGTTCCGTCGAGGCCTCCGTAATCGGCTTTGTGATGGAAAGTTTCGTGGATGAATTGGCTCACGCCGCGGGCGCTGATCCTTATGAGTTCCGGATCCAGAAACTCGGCGAAGCAAGACTCGTTAAGAATGCGCTTGAAGAGCGCGGCCGCCCGCTCGACACGGCTCGGTTCAAAGCTGTGTTGCAAACCGCGGCCCAAAAATGTAGCTGGGGCAAGCCGTTGCCGAAGGGCGAAGGGCGTGGAATTGCGGCGCATTACTCGTTTTCAAGCTATGTTGCAAACTGTGCAGAAGTGGCGGTTCAAAATGGCCAAGTCAAAGTGAAGCGTATCGTCTCCGCTGTAGACGTCGGCGTTCCCGTTAACCCGGATGGCATCCGCGCACAAGTGGAGAGCGCAATCGTCTACGGCCTGACTGCCGCTTTGAAGAGCCAGATCACGATTGAGGCTGGCCGGGCAGCTCAAAGCAACTTCAATAAATTCACGACCCTATCAATGAAAGAAACCCCGCTCATCGAGGTTTATATCGTGCCGAGCACTGCTGCACCGACAGGAATTGGCGAGCCGGGTCTTCCACCAACTGCGCCCGCGCTCACCAACGCAATATTCGCCGCGACCGGGAAGCGCATTCGCCGGCTGCCCTTGCAAGCGGGCGATCTCGTTTAGTTTTTGCCGCGGAATCTCGAACTCACGCATATAATCTCTGCTATGGCTCACACGAGAGGACTACCTCGTCTGTCTCTTCTCGCGCTTACTTGCGCATCGGCGCTTCTCGCCCAAGGACCTCCGCAAGGCCGGGGAGGTCCGGAAAATGAAGCGCTTCGCCAAGGCTCTCGGCTTGATCTGGATGGAAAGGGCGCTGAGGCTCGGGCGATCTTTCAAAAAGCGATAGAGACAGCGCCTACGCCTGCCGCAAAAGCAAATGCCGAACGCGCCATGGCTATGTCGTGGGCGTTCGAAGGCAACTGCAAGAAAACGGCTGAATACGAAGCTCTTGTAATCGATTACTGGAAGACGCAAGAGAAAGACGATGCCAGCCGAGCGTTCTATCAGCAGGGAGAAATGGCCGATGAAGCCGCGCGGGTCTGTATAGATAACGGCGATCTGGATACCGCATCCAAGCTTTATAAGGAAGGCCATGATCTTGGCCTTCAGGAACCCGATATTTCCCCCGGGCGCAAAGATCTTTGGGAGTTTCGTTGGGAGCACGCGCAGGCCCGCCTCGCCGCCCGTCGCGGCCGGAAAGCCGAAGCGGAAAAGCATGTTGCCGCCGCAAAGTCTGTTCTCGCCGACATGAAGGAAAAGGACGCCAACCTATACCAACAGCAAACAGATTTTCTACCCTATCTGACCGGTTACGTGGCCTTTTACACGGGCGACTACAAGACGGCTCTTGAGGATTTGCAACAAGCAAACCAGCGCGATCCTTTCATTCAGTGCCTCATTGGCATGACCTATGAAAAACTCGGCGACCAAGCCAAGGCAAAACAGGCGTATCAGATCGCCGCGCAAACCAACGCGCACAATCCGCCCGCTGCATTCGCCCGGCCGTACGCGAGCAAGAAGCTCGCCGGCTCATAAGGACGCGCGCGGAAATCTAATGGATAAGAGACAATTCCTCAAGACATCCGGCGCTCTTGTTGCCGGCGGCATGTTATCGAACGTTCTAGGACACGATCAAGAAAGCGCGCCGCGTAAAAACTGGGCCGGCAATTACCAATATCGAGCTGCCCGGCTGCACACGCCACAAACGGTCGAAGAGCTGCGGCAAATTGTAAGAAACTCGAATAAAGCAAAACCGCTCGGTGCACGACATTCATTCAATTCCATTGCCGACACCCGTGGAGAGCAGATCTCGCTAAAGAATTTCAATCAGATGTCCGTGGATTCGCAGGCGCGCAGCGTGACCCTTGGAGCAGGCCTGAAGTACGGGGATCTCTGCCCGTACATCGACAGCAAGGGCTTCGCGGTGCATAATCTCGCTTCCTTGCCTCATGTATCTGTTATCGGAGCTGCTGCAACCGCCACCCACGGCTCCGGCATCCACAACGGCAATTTAGCAACTCCGATTTCGGCTTTGGAAATGGTAACGGCGGATGGCGATCTTGTCGCTCTCTCGCGCGAGCGTGACGGCGACCGCTTTCACGGAGCCATCGTTGCCTTAGGCGCACTCGGCGTCGTCACAAAGCTTACTCTTGACGTTCAACCGCGCTTTGATATGCGCCAGGTCGTTTACGAGAATCTTTCGTTCGATCACTTGCAGCATCACCTGGACGAAATCTTTTCGGCTGGATATAGTGTCAGTCTCTTTACCGATTGGCAGAATCATCGTGCCACTCAGGTATGGATCAAGAGCCGCGTTCAACCGGGCCGCTCGCGTCCTGTCGAGCCTGAATTCTTTGGCGCAAAACTCGCAACTCGCAAACTTCACCCACTTGCCGGCCATTCTGCCGAAAACTGTACCGAACAGCTAGGCATTCCGGGACCTTGGTATGAGCGCTTACCGCATTTCCGTATGAATTTCACGCCTAGCAGCGGCGACGAATTGCAGTCGGAGTACTTCGTGCCGCGCGCCAAAGGTTACGAAGCCATTCTTGCCGTCGAGCGCCTGCGGAACGAGGTGACGCCCCATCTGTTCATTACCGAGTTGCGAACGATAGAGGCGGATGATCTTTGGATGAGCCCGTGCTATCAACGCGCTTCAATGACCATTCACTTTACCTGGAAGCCTGAATGGAATGCCGTGAAGGAGCTTTTACCGCTAATTGAAGAGCAGCTCGCTCCTTTCGATGCGCGCCCACACTGGGCCAAGCTGTTCACGATGCGGCCTTCGCGATTGCAGGCGCAGTATCAAAAATTGCCTGATTTCAGAGGCCTCGCGAAACAATACGATCCGGCCGGCAAGTTTCGCAATGACTATTTGAGCGGAACTATTCTGTAACGCGCCCTCTTCAACGCAACGTCTTCTTGAGCCACGCGATCATCTCCGGCTTCCAATGCTGCATATCGGCGTCCTTCCATCGCGACATCCCGTGTCCGCCGCCTTCAATTGTAATTAGCTCGCAACCCGTATCCACCTTCCGGATCGCCTCGCAGAATTCCCTTGATTGCGAGTAAGCGACCTGATCATCCTTATTCCCGGCGATCACAAGAAACGGCGGCATCCCTTTGTGTACCGCGCCGATTGGCGATTCTTGATGCAGCTTTGCTAATCCAGCATCGTTCAATTCGTCCACGCCCATGTAGTGAATGCCCCCGCCATGCGCAGCATGCCCGTTGATATTTGCCATGTCGAACTGCTCCGGATGCTCCCGGCGAAGCAGTGCCAATTTGCCGTATTCGGAAGGTCCATAGAAGTCCACCACTGCGGCAACTTTGGTGGCCGGCGTCTCACGCGTACCTGTGTAATTCACCAGGAATCCGCCCGCTGATTCGCCAATCAAAGCCAATTTATTCGCATCCACGTGATATGTCGTCGCGTGCGCTTTTACCCACTCGATTGCGCTGCGGACATCTTCAACTGCCTGCGGTAGATGTGCTTCTGGCGCCAGCCGGTAGTCGATACTGAACCACGCAAATCCTGCATCCGCCAGCGGCTGGAATAGCGGCCTGACATTTGTGCTCTTGCTTCCTCCATCGAACCCGCCGCCATGAACCAGAATTGCGGCCGGAAAGGGCCCCGGCCCATCAGGAACGTGCAAATCCAGCAAGAGCGCCTTGCCATTGTGGTTTGCATATTCGACATCCTTTTGGTCCACAGCGGCGCTCCACACGACGGGCGCTGTGATCAGCGCAAAAACAAAAAGGAGTTTAGGCATTACTGAAAATTCTAGCGAGTTGGCGCGCTCCGGACATTTTCGACGTTCAGTGTCTTTGCAAGAAGAGGATTCCAGTGGTCGCTCTTTACAACAAATTTACAAGTTCGATGTGCGGATGTTGTCACCTGTGCAAGTTGGCCCACTCTGTAGGGGCCGAAAGGGAGAGTTGCAATGCACAAGAGATCAGCGGTATCGGCTGGCGCGTGGATTGTGATGTTGGGCGTAGCTCTTCTGGCAGTACGCTTCGAGCGAAAAGCATATGCCGACGACAACTCAAGCCATGACGACGATCACGTAGGCGTGACTAAGAACGCTCAGAAGATGATTTCGGAAGGACGAAAAACATTCCGATTCGATACTTTTGGCGATCAGGCATTTTGGGGCGATTCGCTGCATTTACATGAGGCCATCGAAGGTGCAAAACTTGGCGGGGTTGGTCCAGGCGTCAGCCCGCGAACCGCGTTGGCCGTAGGTCTAAAAGTGGATTCGGACGCACTGCCGGGGAACCTTGTGCAACAAATTCAGGCCGGCCCCGTGAATCTGGACGACCCTGCGGTTACGCTTACGTTACTCAAAGCGAATGCTGTGGTGGGTCTGACCGGATTTTTCGATCGAATGGGCGATCTTAATTCCGTCGGAATTCAATGTGCATTGTGTCATTCGACAGTTGATGATGCCGTTGCTCCTGGAATTGGCCGCCGTCTTGATGGCTGGGCAAACCGCGATCTCAATGTCGGCGCGATTGTCTCGTTAGCTCCCAACCTGAATCCGATAGCCGACCTGCTGCACATTGATGTGCCGGCGTTAAAGCAAGTGCTCGGCGCGTGGGGGCCGGGCAAATTCGACGCAGAAGTGCTCTTGGACGGCAAAGGCTTCCGTCCGGATGGAAAGTCAGCTGCCACGCTAATTCCACCGGCCTTTGGTCTCGCTGGCGTTAATTTGCATACCTGGACCGGATGGGGCTCTATCCCTTACTGGAATGCATTTGTAGCGAATCTGGAGATGCACGGGAAAGGCCGATTCTTTGATCCTCGGCTCAATAATCCAGATCAATTCCCCATCGCGGCGGCAAATGGCTTTGGCGATCTGCCCCACATCAATCCGGATGACGATCTCATCACAGGTAAACTTCCGGCGCTGCATTTTTACCAACTCTCCCTTGCGGCTCCCAAGCCACAACCGGGTAAAGATTTCGACCCTGAAGCGGCTAAGCGCGGCGACGAGTTGTTCAGCGGAAAAGCGAAGTGCAACAACTGCCATGTGGAACCGCTCTGGACCGAGCCCGGATGGGACTTGCACACGCCGGATGAGATCTGCATCGACTCCTTCCAAGCGGACCGTGCGCCAGATCATCGGTACCGCACGGCTCCTCTGGCGGGCTTATTCACGCACCAGAAGGGCGGCTTCTTCCACGATGGGCGCTTCTCGACTTTGAACGATGTCGTGGATCATTACAACAGTTGCTTCAGCCTGGGCTTGAGCGGCCAGGAGAAGCGCGATTTGATTCAGTACCTGCTTTCGCTGTAACGGCGGAACTTCAAATTTCGGAAGGCGGGATGGTAGCATTGCCGGTCCCGCCCCCTCTTTCTGCTACCTTCTGGGATGAAGCCTCGCGCGAATGGAGAAGCCTCATCTCAGTTTCTGGCAAATCTGGAACATGAGCTTCGGCTTCCTGGGTATTCAGTTCGGCTGGGCGCTTCAGATGAACAACATGAGCGCCATTTACGAATACCTGGGGGCTCAACCGAGCCAACTTCCTATTCTCTGGCTCGCCGCTCCACTCACCGGACTCATCGTTCAACCGATCATCGGCCACTGGAGCGACAACACCTGGGGACCATTAGGAAGACGGCGGCCCTTCTTTTTGGCAGGCGCGATTCTTGCCTCGTGCGCACTGATTTTGATGCCGCTCAGCGGTGTGCTCTGGATGGCGGCCGGGCTGCTCTGGATACTGGATGCGTCAATCAATATCAGCATGGAACCGTTTCGCGCCTTTGTCGCCGACATGCTACCCGATGAACAACGCGCTCGCGGTTTTACCATGCAGAGTTTTTTTATCGGGCTAGGAAGCGTCGCCGCAGCTTACTTGCCCATGCTGCTAAAACGATTTATTCCCGCAGCCGGCCAGACGGCAGCTCACAGCATTCCAGAGATCGTGCGTGTTGCGTTTTGGATCGGCGCAGCAGCATTCATCATCGCTGTCATCGTGACGATTTCGACGACCAGGGAATATCCTCCCAGCGCTCAAGAAATCGTGCGGCTGAAACATGCCAAGCGCTTCGATTTCGGCGAAATTATTTATTCCGTCCGCAATATGCCGCAGACGATGCGCCAGTTAGCGCTGGTTCAATTTCTTACGTGGCTTGGCCTGTTCTGCATGTTCTTGTATTTCTCCGTTGCCGTGGCGCACAATGTCTTCGGCGCACAATCAACGTCAGAAGCTGCGTACACGGAGGGCGTTATCTGGGCCGGCTACTGCTCTGGCGTTTACAACGCTGTTTGTTTTCTGGTGGCGCCGCTTCTTCCGTGGGTCGTCCGCCTGTTAGGGAAACGCGGCACGCATTCTCTATGCCTTGCGTTAGGCGGTATTGGCTTGCTGTCGATTGCGCTTATTCACGATAAATGGTTGTTGTTTGTGCCCATGATCGGGGTCGGTATTGCGTGGGCCAGTATTTTGTCCATGCCCTATTCGATTTTGGCCGCTGCCCTTCCATCGAACAAGATGGGGATTTACATGGGAGTTTTTAATTTTTTTATCGTGCTCCCGGAGATAGTCTCGTCGCTTGTTTTTGGATGGATCATGGCTAACCTCCTTGGTAACGATCGTATGAAGGCGTTGATCGTCGGTGGAATCTGCTTCATGTTGGCGGCCATTCTGATGCAACGCGTACGTGAGGTGACCGTACAGGACGAATCGCTGATGCCGGTAGCCGTGGCCGAACCCGGCGCTGCCTGATTTCCTTCGAGTTGAGTCTGCGAATCATGGACAATGCGTCTGAGCCGCTTATCCGCCGCTTCGACGTCAAGCGCATTTCCCAGGATCAGAGCGAGCGTATAGTCGACAGCGTCGCCGCCGAAGAACCGCTCGGCATCCGCATCACGTATTGGGTCAAGGAATCACAACGTACCGAGAGCCTCGCAGTTACGATGCGAACTCCTGGACACGACCAGGAACTCGCCGCCGGATTTCTTTTGTCGGAAGGCATCGTTGTGAAATGCGATGATATCCTCGCGATCAGATCTCTCGGCGTTAAGCCATCAAACGAAATTGCCGTCGAACTAGCGTCCAGTGTAGATGTCGATACGTGGCGCATGAGACGAAACAATTTCGTCGGCGCCAGTTGTGGTATTTGCGGAAAGCGCAGCCGCGAAGCTCTTACCCGCGAACTGCCCGAATATTCCATTGACGAACTGCGAATCACACCCGAAGTCGTCGAACGTCTCCCTGCGGCGCTAATTGCTTCGCAATCGGGATTCGCGCAGACCGGCGGCCTACACGCGGCGGCGTTGGCTAATGAATCGGGCGAGATCGAACAGATGTTCGAAGATATCGGCCGCCACAATGCGCTCGACAAATTGCTTGGTTGGTGCTTACTGCAAGGACGTATCCCGCTGTCCCGAAATATTCTTTTTCTCAGCAGCCGCAGCAGTTTCGAGCTCGTCCAGAAGGCCTTGATGGCGGGTGCGCCGGTGCTGGCTGCCATCGGGGGGACATCGAGTCTGGCGATTGAAACGGCGCGCGAGCACGGGATAACGCTGCTTGGCTTCGTGCGTAGTGGCCGCATGAATGTTTATTCGGGGGATTGGCGGCTACACTCGAATTAAGTGAAGTTGCGCTTTCGCCAAAACAGCCTTCGTTTGCGCGTGAATCGACGGGAAGTCGAGAATCTTTCTACGGGCTTGCCTTTAAAAGAATACGTGGATTTTCCCGGTAAAAGCCGGTTCGCGTATACGTTGGAGAGCGTACCCTCCGATGTGCCGTTAGCCGAGTTTAGAGAGGGAACCCTTCGCATCGTCATCCCGGCCGCAAACGTTCGAGACTGGGCGAGCACCGATGCCATCGGAATGTATTTCGAACTGGCTGCCAGCGGCAGCTTGTTGAAGCTGGCAATTGAGAAAGACCTGGAGTGTGTGGACGGTCCGCTCGACGAGCGCGACCCCGATGCCTTCCCGCGTTCCGTCAAGAGTTGTTAGCGGCTTGCGCCTTGCGGCTGCGGATGGAAGTCCCGCTATTTATCGTGGAGATGACCGATCGGGGCGAACAATGTCCCAAAATTCCTCTGCCCAATGTTCGTACAGGCGTGACGCCGTAAACGTGCGCGGCAACATATCGATGTACTTTCCTGTGGTGTACGTCAGACCGGCAATTCCGCCTGTATAGAAAACTTCGTGACAGGTGTGCATGCCGCCGCCAACCAGATACGCGACACAGCCCATCAGATATTGCTTGGTGGAATCAGGATTGTTGACGATTGAGGGCTCAAAAACTTTGGCGCTCGTCAGCAAGGTGCTTGTGGTGCCGGATGCCGACGCCGCAAACACCAGATTGCTTTCTCCCAGAACCTTACGAAACTCAGGCCGCATCGCGCGCGCCGCGATCATGAACATATCGGTGCCGCGATTGCGCGATTCAAGCCGCATGTTGTTGAAGTCAATTCCGCTGCGATCGAGCGAAGGACCGAAAGGAATCGTGAAATCGCTGCCAATCAGCCCTGGCATTGCCGACTGCGTATAACTCGTATTCGGCCGGTTCTCACGGCCGCGTAAACTTCCTTCGTACCAATCCTCGCGAAACCCAAATTTCGTCGCCATTTCCATCGGCTTTCCCGCGCCCGTCTCGTTACTGCAATAAATCTTTAAGAACGTGTCGTGAAGAGTCATGATTTTGGGAAGATCGTTGCCCTTGAGCGAGCTGAGCCACATGTCTACCTTAGCCTTGAACTGGTTCACCTCCGTCTGCGACGGCTGCACTACCGGCAGGCGTCCGAAACTGGTGGGATTAGAAACGTACTTGCCATCGACCTCCACGATTTTCTTAAAGGCCTCAGGTCCAGACAGCCGGCTACTCAACGTTTGCCAGTACTTTTCGATGCCACGGCTGACGAGATCCACTGCTGGTTGGGCAAATTTCGGGTTGTCGAGCATGAGCTGGCCAAGAGCGCTATCGCAGACCAACCGCCGCTGCCGCTCGACTTCATCGTCGTAATACATAAGTTTTGATGTAGTCTTGGCATAAGTCGCACGTGCTGTTTTGGGATCGCCGAATACCACACGTCCATCGGCAGTCAGCGCAACCGCAGCCTCCGTGGCTTTGGGTCTGCCTTGCCTTGCGACATAGCCACGCTCGTTCATAAAGTCTTGCAACAGATACTCGGGCATAGTTGCCTAAATTACCACGTCGGCAAAACTGTGCATGGTCGCGCAAGTTCGAATTGCGCGGAAGTTCGTTTTAATTTTCCTGAACGGTATTCTTCGAGAATGTATCTCCGGCGAATGCTCTGGCTCCTTTTAACGTGTGTGTGTTTCGTTACGGCGGCTGATTTGCGGCTCGGCATTATCGGCACGGATACGTCGCACGCCACCGCTTTCACGCGAGTGCTCAATGACCCTAAGGATGCCAATCATGTGCCCGGAGCGCACATCGTCGCCGCGTGGAGAGGCGGAAGTCCGGATATTGAAGAAAGCGCCAAGCGCGTAGATCAATTCGCGGCGGAGTTGAAGGAGAAATGGGGCGTCAAAATAGTAGAGTCCATTGCGCAACTTTGCCCTGATGTGGATGGATTGCTGCTCGAAAGCGTAGACGGACGGCCTCACCTGCAGCAGTTTCAACAGGCGGCAGAATGCGGCAAGCCAGTCTTTATCGATAAGCCGCTGGCTTCAACGCTGGCGGATGCGCGAGAGATCGCGCGGTTAGCTCGCGAACGCGGCATTCCGTGGTTCAGCGCCTCTTCATTGCGGTATAGCCCCATTGCGGAGCTTCGGGGCCCAGATGTGGTGAGTGCGATGATGTGGGCCCCCGGGCCTCTGGAGCCGCATCATCAACTCGACCTGTCCTGGTACGGTATTCACGGTATCGAAATGCTTTACACAGTCTTAGGCATGGGTTGCGTGGAAGTGTCGCGAGTATCGTCTCCCGATTCCGATGTAATCACTGGCAAATGGAGCGATGGGCGTTTGGGAACTGTCCATTTGCAGCGTCCTTATGGACGCTATGGTGGCGTCGCGTACCTGAAAAACCAGAAGTTGAATGCCATGCCGGATATCTCGTTTAGTTATCCGGCGCTGGTGCGCGAAATTGTCAAGTTCATGGAAACGAAGACGCCGCCGGTATCGAACGCGGAAACGCTGGAGATTTTTGCATTCATGGACGCGGCCCAACGAAGCGCGGCACAGGGTGGTGCACTTGTGAAGCTGGAGGGTCGCTAGTTTGTTTCGTTGAGACACGTTCAGCCCTGACTTGATCTCGTTCTACGAAATGAGCCCAAATGATGTGACAAAAATCTCGCGTTTGGTGTCGATTTCGCAGTACTTCGTTCGACGATGTTACGAAGGCTAACAACATTCGTTATTGAATAGAAAAAGGAGATTAAGAATGGAAACGAAACCAACTTACGAACAAGCCCGACTGCACCTCCAGGTTTATGAGGAGCGCCGCGAAGAGCGCCTGCGCAAAGCGCGCGATTGGTTTGCCCAGAACTACTGGCCGCAAAGCTTTGAAGAGGCGATGCAAATTGCCGCGCCGGGCACCGAAGGGGGAACTTACTTCATGATGGTCGTAAGTTATTGGGAACAGGCTTGCGCCTTGCTCAACTATGGCTTGTTGCATGAAGACTTGTTCTTCGAAACCAGTGGCGAATTCTTCGGCATCTTCGAGCGCATCCGTCCCGGGTTGCAGCAGGGTCGCGATCAGTGGAAAAACCCGTATTTCTTGGCGCAAATGGAGACCGCTGCCAAGCGCTTCGAAGAGTGGTCGGAAAAACGCAGTCCCGGCCAGATCGCCACAATGCGAGCGTTCATGAGTCAGATGGGCCAGAATCGCGCTAAAGCCAAATCCGCGTAGATCGCGGCTGAGGCTCCCAACCAGCCGGTGGCGCTGCCAACTCGACGCGGATTCTTGCGGGCAAGCGCCGCCACACCAGCGCTCGTTACGGCGATTCAACCTACTGCCAGGCATTGCGTACCAGCAGCAAACAAGATCTGACAGAAACAGAAGAGTTAGACCGAAACAGCTATTCAAAGACCCCGGCAGGCATTGTTCCTACAGCAGCCATAGCAGGCCGGAACTCCATATAAGGCAAAATATCGCGTTCGATCTCGATGCCAGGCGCGATTTCCATTAATTCAAGACCAGTGGAAGCCAGGCGAAATACCGCTCTCTCTGTGATATACAGAACATCTTGTCCGCGTTTTCGAGCGAAGTCCGCCGAAAACGTAATTCGTTCCACATGATCGACAAACTTGTGGACTTTGCCGACCTGCAACACCGTGAGCTTGCCATGCGCCCACGACACTTTTGAGCCCTGTGCATCGAACGTTCCGCAGAACACGACCTTCTTGGCGTTCTGAGCGATTTCCATAAAACCGCCTGGACCGATCAGGTTTCCCGCGAGATGCGAGACGTTGACGTTTCCCAAACGGTCCGTCTCCCCCATGCCTAGAAATGTTATGTCGATTCCGCCGCCGCTGTAGTAATCAAACTGTTCAATGGACGGAACAATCACTTCGGGATTACGAGCCGCGCCAAATAGCCGGTCATCGAGCATTCGCCCGTTATGGACGCCCTGCTCGACGCTCATCCAGAGTTCGTCGGACGCACCCTGTTCGGCGATGACGCCGAAGATGCCTCCAGGAATTCCAAAACCAAAATTCAATGATGCTCCGTTGCGCAACTCCAGCGCGCCACGACGAGCGATAATGCGGCGTTCCAGTTTGTCAGGAAGCGCGGCCATCATATGCCCCAGGTGAGCGCGGCGGCTGCCGGCGATGCTGGGGTCATAGCCGAGCGAATAGAACTGCTGCTGCTGAGGATCTTCGACGACGGTATCGACCATGATCCCGGGTACACGAATGCTGCGCGGATTTAAGGTGCCCGCTTCGACAACTTGCCGGACTTGCGCGAGAACCCGGCCGCCGCTGTTGTGGGCAGCGAGGGCAATCGTGTGGATATCCATGTCGATAGGCTCTTCCTCGGGACTGACATTGCCGCGCGTATCGGCATAGGTGCCTCGGATGATGCCGGCATCCACTCTGAACGGCTTGTAGCGTAGAACTTCGTGACCATCGATGATCATCAGCTCAACCAATTCTTCTCGGCTGCGCTGATTGCAGCGTCCACCGTCCTGGCGCGGATCGACGAAGGTCCCCAGTCCTGAATGCGTGAACAAACCAGGACGTCCGGCGCCGATTTCACGTAGTAGCTGCTGTACGACGCCACCCGGGAAGCAGTAAGCTTCGATCTTTTCTTCGCGAATGAGCTGCTGAATTTTTGGCGACCAAGTGAAATGCGCCGCAATGACCTTGCGCAGCAACCCTTCGTGAGCAAATCGATTCGTTCCGAGGGCGTCACGATCACCCAAGCCGAGCGAATGGACCAGCGTCAAATCACGAGGATGACCAGTTTCGAGGAAGCGCTGCTCGAGTGCTGCAAAGATAGCTTCCGCCGACACCATTCCGGCGCCGTTTCCGCCAATGGCAACGGTGTCTCCATCACGAATGAGCTCTGCCGCTTGCCGGGCACTCAAAAACTTTGCGCTCATGTTGACCTCATCGATTCTTGTACACGGGCTTGCGCTTTTCGCGAAAGGCTTGCACACCTTCCTTGCAATCTTCAGTGGACAGGGCTTGCGCGGCTGCCGCGGCATGATGCTGGCGCAGATCGGCGTGCATGGTTGAAAGGATGCCTTTGGTGAGCGCCATTGCTGCGGGCGCGTTAACGCACAACTTTTCGAGCCAGCCGTTAAGTTGCTGATCCAGATCACCGGCATCGTCGGCCATCGCTGTAATCAAACCCCAGTTCAATGCGAGTTCGGCGGTGATCGGTACACCCAGCAGCATCAGGTGACGCGCGCGAGCAACGCCGATAAGTTCGGCCATACGGCGAACTCCCATCCAGCCGGAGATCATGCCGAGTGTCACTTCGGGCGTTCCCAACTTCGCCGATTTCACGGCGATTCTAAGATCCGCCATCATTGCTAACTCCAATCCGCCGCCAAGGGCGTGACCGGAAACAGCGGCAATGACAGGTTGAGGCAAGGCCGCCAGGCGCTCAAAAACACTGATGCCATTCAGAATCCAATCTCTACCCATTTCATGGGGCGAAAGACTGCCCCATGCTTCGATGTCTCCACCAGTACAGAAAAAACGTCCTTGCGAGCGGATCACGACTGCTCGAAGTTCGCGATCGGCCGCGATTTCGGAAACGATGGAACCGAGTTCTTCGAGCATTTGCATAGTGAGCGCGTTTCCCTTATCGGGGCGATTCAGTGTGATCTCACCGCAGACGACTCCAAACTGTTGCTTACGCAAGAACAGGATTTCCGATTCCATAGGAGGTCATATTAATAAATCGCACCCGCGCTTGCTTATATCTAAGCGGCAGCTATCACCTTGCCGCACAGCGAGCCTCGAACGATGACCGCACAATTTAGGCTTTTACTAATCGCCCTCGGCCTCTGGATGCTTTGTGGCGCAGTTTTTTGCGCAGCTCAGCAGTCGCTTTCGGAGCCCTCCGGCCAACAAACAACGGCTACACAGAAATCATCGGCGGCGGCTGGCGGCACTGAAGATCTAGCGAAGGCAACACAAAATCCGGTCTCCAGTCTGATCAGCGTTCCGATTCAAAACAACAGCAATTTTGGTATCGGCCCCTATGACCGCATTCAAAATGTTCTGAACATCCAACCTGTGATCCCGTTTCAGCTAAATGAGAATTGGAACCTCATCATTCGGTGGATTGCGCCTATTATCTGGCAGCCCGCGCCCGGAACGGCGAACCTGGAAGTTTATGGCATCGTGGCCAATACACCCGCCTATTTTGCCGCTCAAGGTCTTCAGAAGAACGTCGGCGTATTTGGCTTCGGAGACATGACGCCGACGTTTTTCTTCGCGCCATCGAAACCGCACAAAGTGATTTGGGGCTTCGGCCCTGAATTCGTGTTGCCTACTGCCAATAGTCAGGTATTAGGTCAGGGAAAGTTCAGTGTCGGCCCGTCGCTTGTTGTTCTCGCGCAGCCAGGTCACTGGAGCATCGGGTTTCTTGCGAATAACGTCTGGTCGGTTGCAGGCTCCGGTAGCCGTGCAGCCGTCAATCAAATGACGTTTCAATATTTCCTTACCTATAACCTGAAGAAAGGTTGGAATGTATCTGCCGCACCGATCATCACCGCAAATTGGAAGGGCTCAAGCGGAAACGTTTGGACGGTTCCGGTGGGCGGCGGGGTTGGACGAGTTATGCGCTTGGGAGCCCAACCGGTCAATATCAGCATGGCCTTCTTCGGAAATGCCGTTCATCCGCGGAGCGGTTCTCCCTGGGGCATGCGGCTGCAAATTGCGTTTCTATTCCCGAAATAGCTTTTGGCAGACGCTTCGGACGCGATCTCGTTCGAAGACAGCCATGACCAATCCTTCATCAAAATAGCGTTATAAGACTTCGTCGCAGCATTTTCGTAAACGAGATCCGCGCGGCGCAGTCCAAGTAGTAGAGTCTATAACGTACTAGATGGGACCTGATATCGAGGAGCACGATGAAACCAAGTCACAGCAGCAGTCGCCGGCGCCCGGCAGACCGGGGATTGTGCCTTCATGGTGTACTGGCGCGAAAACGGCCGTAGGAACGGCTGTAACCAGTCAAAGCCGCATCTGGTTCACCATTGCGGATGGGCACCTGAACGAGATCTATTTCCCGGATGTCGATCGCGCCAACACCCGCTTCGTGCGCTTTCTCATTAGCGGAGACGACCATTTTTTTTCTGATGAAGCGAGCGATGCCGAGCACACGGTGCGAGCGGCAGGTTCAGGAATACCAGCATTTCAAATCTCCAGCTATTGCACACAGAAGCGCTATTGTCTGGACAAAGAAATCATTGCCGATCCTGACCGCGATGCGCTATTGATCAAAGCGAGCTTCAAAGCTCTGACCGCCGGAACTCTACGGCTCTACGTTTTTTCCAATGCCCACATTGGAGACCAAGGCGAGGACAACCACGCGTGGACCGGGGAATACAAAGGAATTCCGATGTTATTCGCCGAGCGGGAAGGGCTCGCACTCGCAATTGCGTGCGCGCCATCTTTCAAAGAGATGAGCTGCGGTTTTATGGGCGTAAGCGACGGCCTCATCGACATACGTGCAAACGGAAGGTTGACCCGCCTTTATACAGAAGCCGAACGTGGCAACGTGGGCTTAACAGGGGAGATCGATTGGAGCAGCAACGCTGGCAGTTTTACTTTGGCGCTTGCGCTTGGAGGACGCCCTGAAGAAGCGGGACTGCAGGCACGGGCGGCGTTGTCGCGAGACTTCTGCGACGTGAGAAAGCAATATATCGCTGGCTGGAAGGATTTTCAAGCAACAATTTCGGATTTGTCGAACGCGAACGACAAGGAGTTAGTTCGAGTGAGTGCGTCAGTTTTGCGAGTTCACGAATCGAAGCGTTTTCGCGGTGCCTTCGTGGCCAGTCTTTCCATTCCTTGGGGATTCGATAGGGGAGACAAAGACACAGGCGGCTATCACGTTATCTGGCCGCGTGATTTGACCGAAACGGCGTTTGGCCTGATGGCTTGTGGCGATACTGGCAGCGCGCGCCGCGCCTTGTTCTATCTGGCCTGTACGCAAGAATCGGATGGGCACTGGAATCAAAATATGTGGCTCGACGGCACGAAGCATTGGACGTCGCGCCAGATAGACGAGACGGCCTTTCCTATCCTGCTTGCCGATGCTCTTAAAAGGTCTGACGAATTGAAGGGTTACAATCCGTGGCCCATGGTCAAAAAAACAGCCTCCTACTTGATACGGAATGGCCCGGTGGCACAACAGGATCGATGGGAGGCCATTGCGGGTTACGCCACGTTTACGATGGCGGTTGAAATTGCCGCATTGCTTGCCGCGGCGGAATTTGCAGAATTGAACTCAGAACCAGAACAGGCAAAGTTCTTGCGCGCAACAGCGGATGCCTGGAATGACGCGATAGACGAATTGACTTATGCTTCGGGAACTGAGTTGGCACAACGTTGCGGAGTCGCAGGATATTACATTCGCATTGCGCCACCGGACGCCATTCGCGGGATTCCTCTCGATGCGCTCACGATAGAGCTGCATAATCGTCCCGAACATGAAAAGAAGACACGCGCAGTAGATGTTGCAAGCCCGGACGCGCTCGCTCTGGTACGTTACGGTTTACGCTCAGCCGATGACCCGCGCATTCTTGGAACGGTTCGAGTCATCGATGCGACTTTGAAGAGCACGACAGCGACAGGCCCGGTGTGGCGGCGCTACACAAAAGATGGATATGGAGAACACGCCGACGGCAGCCCTTACAAGAAAACCGGCGTCGGCCGAGGCTGGCCGCTCCTTGCGGGGGAGCGAGCCCACTACGAAATCGCAAAGGGCGACTTCGATGCGGCCGAGAAGCTAAGACGCACAATGGCCGCCCAAACCAGCGAATGCGGACTGATTCCTGAGCAGGTATGGGACGCCGATGATATTCCGGAACGGAAGCTCTTCAACGGCCATCCGACAGGTTCTGGTATGCCGCTCGTGTGGGCACACGCGGAATATCTCCAGCTTTGTCGTTCCTTGCAAGAGGGAAAGGTTTGGAGTTTGCCTCCGCAAACCGCGGCACGTTATATAAATAGGCGGCGCGCATCGACATTTCAGATTTGGACGTTCGAGCAGCAGAGGGGACAAGTCGCGACGGGCAAAGACCTGCGCGTAGATTTAGGCGATGCGACGGTGATTGAGTGGAGCATCGACTGTTGGAAAACGGTTCAGCGTGAGAAGACTCAAGACTCGGGGCTGGGAGTGCATTGGGCGTTGCTCCCGCTATCGAAGGCCGCGGCGGGCACTCACGTACGGTTCCGCCTCGGCATGAGTAAGCAAGAACAGCCGGGGGGACAAGAGTTTCAGGTGCTTGTTTGTTAGCTGACGGCGAATTCAATTAAGAAATCACTCCTAAGCGGATTGCGCACTGAATCAGTTCCGCGACGGTTTGAACATGGAGCACCTGCATCAGTTCATATTTGCAGCTCTCAGCGATTCTGACCGAGACTTTCAGGGCGGCGGCGACTTCTTTCATCGTATGTCCTTCACCTACTAAGCGCAGTACATCTCTTTGGCGGGGAGTCAACTTGACTTCATCGCTGAAACCACGATCCTTCGCGTCCATTAAGATGCTGATGGTGTCTTTGGCAACCAATGGCGTCAGGTACGCCCGGTCTTGAATTATTTCACCGATTGCATGTATCAGCTCTTCTCCAGCCGCCCGCTTTAGCAGAAACCCGGAGGCTCCTGCTTTAAATGCCTGCGCTGCAAGATACGGGTCCGCATGCATCGTGAGCACGACAATTTTGATCGCGGGGGTCTCAGCCTTAAGCCGTCGAATCGCGTCTAATCCGTTGACCAGTGGCATTGAGATATCGGTCACGATGACATCCGGTTTCAGCCGGCCTGCCGCTTCAAGAAGAGCGCGTCCGTCTGCAACCGTTCCAACAAGATCGAAAGATCCCGTCAAGAGCCGTTCCAATCCTTCCGCAACAATTTTGTGATCGTCGGCAAGCAGAATTTTGACGCGAGACATTTGATACGCCGTACCCTGGTAAGACGGTGTTAACTCTTTGATTGCCTGGCGAGAGAGAAGGACGGAAAAAATTTCTCTCGCTTTGGGGCCGATTAAGCGCTAGCCGCTACGCTTGCGCTCAGAGGCAATGCGCGAGGGCAAGGCACACAGGCAGAGATGCGTGTCCCTTTTTGGGGCGTGCTTGTGATGTGTAGCGTTCCTCCTAATAGACGCACACGTTCTTCCATGCTCGTGAGACCGAGGCCGCCGGTTTGACGTACAGTGCTGGGATCAAATCCGCGGCCCCAATCGGTTACCACCAGTTCCAAGCCGCCAACCCCTCGCTTGATCGTGACTTCGGCGTGTTGCGTGCCGGAATGCTTTACGGCGTTGCGCAACGCCTCTTGCGCTATGCGGAAAAGGCAGAGCGATACATCCGGAGAGATCACTTCCGATTCGAGACGGGCTTTCACGTCGACAGCCATTCCCGTCAATTGTTTCAACTCGCTCACATGCTGCCGCAGTGCTGTATTCAGGCCGGCGCTTTCGAGTGCGGGTGGATGAAGTTCATGCGAAAGCCGATGAATGCCGTCATGAAGGTGGCCTAGCCGGTCCTGCAATTCTTCAATTCGCCGATAACTTTTGGGGATTAACGCGCTGAGGTCATGCCGAATTGAATTCACGAATATCGCCACGGCCGCGAGATGCTGGCTATGGTCATCGTGAAGCTCGCGAGCAATTCTCTTACGCTCGTCTTCCTGCGCGACGATTAACTTTCCAGCCAGATCTCTTACTTCATTTCGGCTCTTCAAAAGTGCATTCTCTACGCGCCGCCGCCGCGCCCTCTGAAATAACAGGCCCACAATGAGAGCAGTTTCGGTCAAACAGAATAAGCCTACTCCAGCGATCAGCCATTTGTATTGTTGCCAGGGTGAGGGTTCGCGGAAGGAAATTACGCTTCCCGGCGGAAGCAGGCTTTCCTTAATGCCCCAGCGCCGCAATTGACGCCAATCGAACGCCATAGCGTGTGCTGAAACCGCCGATTGTATGGGAATGTTCCCTGGTTTCTCGCCTTTGAGCACACGATATACTACGTCCGCGCCTAACAGGTATCGCTCCCGGAATGCTGGAATGGGACCGCCGACGAAGCCCTCCCCGAGATTACGTCCCACCAATGCATATACGGGAACGTTCGCGGTTTTGTAAATGAGCTTCAGAGCGCCGTCATCGGTCAGAATCTGACCTTCAGAATCCCAGTTGAAGCCGCTCTGAATCACCACGGTTTTTGGCGGAAGTTTGCTTACTTGCGCCAGGATATCGACCAATGGGAGATCGGTAAGGTACCGAAATTTGACTCTTGCCTGGTAAGGCTGAAACTGCCTTCTTTGCTCTTCGAGGTATTCGCGATCGATCGGAGCAGCGCCGCCGACCAGGACCACTTCCTGCGTATCCGGCTGAAAACGGAGAATCTCGCGAAGAGCGCCGCGCCAATCGTCCGAATGCACAACTCCAGTAATATTTGGGGCGAAGCGCATGCCTTGTATGCGACGGGCTTCAACAGCGACAAATACAACGGGCGTTGCAGGCGAAAGTATCTCACCAATATGCCGTTGAACGAACTCTAGCGCCGCAAAGCCCACCGGCACCACGACGTCGATATTTCTATTTCGATAACGAGTTTGCAGGTCACGTACTAGCAGGCGTTGGTGCTCTTCCTCAGGGAAGCGCTGCAACTCGAGGTATTCCGCATACACTTCGACTTTTTGCCCCAGCTTCTTTTCGAGCACTGGACGCATAATCTCGTCAAACGGTGTTGGCGCAATTGAATCGGGACTGTACGAGTGCAGGACCAAAAGGCGCGGCGGGAGATTTGTCGGCCCGGAAGCAAAGCTCAACTCACAAAGCAAAAGGACACCCGCGAAGGATCGCGCGATGGAAAACATCTTTCTTTGCCCTTAGAGGACGGATCTTAATTGTACTCGAAAGAACACAACTTTTCTAACATGACTGGATTGATCGGTTTACACCGTAATTCGGCCACGAAACTGAAATCGCAGTTCAACATAATTGGCTCACTCCATCACAACTTATTGACAAAAAGTTCGCTAAAATCCCGAAGCCCGCCGACCGTTCCGCGAATCCACTGCCCAAGGGAGTTTTGTGTCACCGCTGCCTTTCGAAAGAAAGCCCACAGAACGGTCGTTCCGATGATGAGAATTGACGTTGACGAACTCTTTCATGAAGTGGCGGATTTATCCGCGGAAGCACGTGCGCAATACTTCAGAGAACATGGGATCGGCACGGCAACGCGCCAGGAAATAGAAGCGCTTTTGAAGTTCGATTCGGGCGTTAGCGATTCGCTCGACACCGACATCACTCAAGTGGCCGAGTTCGCACTGAGGCGGCTAGAATCTCAAGATAAACTTTGCGGTCCGTATAAAGTAGGCGAGCTGCTGGGGCGCGGCGGCATGGGCTCTGTTTACCTGGCGGAGCGCATCGATGGTGAAGTTACGCACCAGGCCGCGGTGAAATTGCTTCGTCCGGGCGCGGACGATCCACAAATACGTCAGCGGTTCTTGGCGGAGCGGCAGATTCTAGCCAGCCTTTCTCATCCAAACATTGCGACGCTCCTGGATGCCGGTCATCGCGAGGATGGTCAGCCCTATCTTGTGATGGAGTACGTCGAAGGAAAACCGATCGACCTCTATACGGCAAATCTTGGCACTCGGCAGAAAATCGGCTTATTCGTTAAGGTCTGCGCGGCAGTTAGTTATCTGCACCGTAACCTGATTGTGCACCGCGACTTGAAGCCCGCCAACATTCTCGTGACCGATCAAGGCGAGCCAAAGCTGTTGGATTTCGGCATCGCCAAGATGCTGGATTTAAGTACTGACTTGACACAGACGAGCATGCGAATGCTCACACCCGATTATGCGAGCCCGGAACAGGTAACCGGCAGCCCGATAACAACGGCGTCGGATATCTATTCGCTGGGCGCCGTGCTTTACAAGCTGTTGACGGGATCATCTCCTCATGAATCTGAAGGCGATTCGGTGGGAGTGATCGTCGCCGCGATTTTCAGTGGGCGTATCAAGCCGCCATCCAGCCTGGTGCCCGCTCTGAGGGGCGATCTGGAAAGCATAATAATGAAAGCGCTGCGCCCCGAGCCTCAGGAGCGCTATGCGACCGTGGAGCAATTTGCAGAGGACCTGGACAACTTTCTTGAATCTCGTCCCATTCGCCCGCGTAAGGGCGACGCCTGGTATCGAACTCGAAAGCTTCTGCGGCGGCATTGGCTCCCCGCGGCCGCGGCAGCACTTGCGATCGGCGGTCTTGCCGGTGGCGTACTGGTAGCTAATCATCAACGGTCAATTGCACAGCGCCGGTTCGTGCAAGTCCGTCAATTGTCGAACAAGTTATTCGATATCGACACTGAGGTTCGCCAACTCACGGGAAGCACCAAGACCCGGCAGCTAATTGTCGACGCGTCGCTCGATTATCTGCAGCGCTTATCAGCCGACGCGGAGGGAGATCCGCAACTCGCGGTCGAGCTTGGCAACGCTTATATGCGCGTTGCCCGAGTACAAGGGGTTCCGATCTCGCAAAATCTGGGTCAAATGGGCAAAGCCGATCAAAACCTTCGGATCGCTGAGCAATTTCTGCGTTCCGCGCTGGCCGCTGATCCAAAAAACCGAATAGCGCTTTTGCGGTCCGCTCAAGTGGCACACGACCGGATGCTGCTGGCGAGGTTCGGCGGCGCCAGTGAGGATGCTCTGAAATTCGCCCGGGAATCGGCGGCATGGCTGGAGAAGTTTCATGCCGGGATCGGCGACAAAGCTGAGTCGTCCGCTATCCTGATCACCTATTTGAATGTTGCCGATCAACATATGCTGGGACGCCAATTTGATGAAGCGCTATTGCTTTGCCAGCAAGGCATCGATCTGGCGCATATCTTCAAGAGCGTGACTTATCCCGGCACTTTCTTTTGGGTTTCGGGAGATGTGTTTCGGCGTCAGGGCGATCTGGAAAAGGCGCTCCGGGCGACGAAGGAAGCGGTGCGCATATTGGAGCCCGCATCCCTGAGCGCTGAGCACGGTCGCGTGATGAATTTTGTTTTGGCGCTCATCCGCGAAGGCGAGATTCTCGGCGAAGACAAGGGAATCAATCTGGGGCGAAGGGAGGAAGCCGCGACGGTCTTGCAGCGCGCCTTCGACATCTCGGATACCTTTGTACATCAGGATTCAAAGGATGAAACAAGTAGAGGACGTCTGGCGAGTGCGGGTATTACCCTGGCCGACACTCTACGACGCGGGGAGCCACGTCGCGCTCTGGCGATCTACGATCATGTACTCGGGCATATGGCAGAGATCGGTGGCAACACCAGCTTTCGTCGCTTTGAAGTAAATGCGCTGGCAGGTTCGAGCATCGCACTGATGGGATTGGGCCGGTCTGAGGACGCACATGCACGATTGAATGATGCTTTTGGACGGCTGCGCCAGTTGAAGATGTATCCGGCAGAGAAGATCAAGCCGGGGTCCGAGCCGGACATCGCGCTTTCCGCTCTGGCAGAATACGATGCCAGCCGCGGTGACATTAGCGCCGCCATCGAAATCTATCAAAAACTGCTGCAGCAAGTTCTCGCCGGAGGCGCGAAACCAGACGCCAGTCTTCAGGATGCGGTTGAGGTGTCACGCTTGTATGCGGCCCTCGCCGCACTTCATAGCCGCGCTCATCAAGCCGACCTTGCCTCCGCAGTGGAGGCACAACGATTGCAACTGTGGCGGCATTGGGATGTGCAACTTCCGCATAACAGCTTCATCAACGGCCAACTGAGTGCCGCCAATCGATCAGTAGGATAGCCATGCAGATTACGAGATTGCTACAACGGTTGGAGGTCGGCGAGGACGAGGTGATGCACGACCTCATGCCGCTCGTCTATGACGAATTGAAAAAGCTCGCACGGGGGCGCTTACGGCGCGAAGCGGCTCCTATTGCCCTGGGAACCACTGCGCTGGTGCATGAGGCTTTCCTCAAGCTCTCTGGTGGACGCCATCCGGCTTACGAAAACCGTACACATTTTTATGGAATCGTGTCGAGATTGATGCGACAAATTCTGGTAGACACCGCGCGCAGCAGGGCGGCCGAAAAACGCGGCGCAGCACGCGAGATCGCCGTCAGTGAGCTTCCCGATTGGATACCACAGGCGGACCGATCCATTTTGTCGATGAACGATGCGCTAAAGCAACTGGAAAAGACAGACACGTTAAAGGCCCAGATTGTCGAAATGACTTATTTCGGAGGCTTGACGGCAGAAGAATCTTCCATGGTGTTGTCGAAGCCCGTTCATGTCGTTCGTCGCGAGCTGCGTCTGGCAAAGGCTTGGCTGCGAAAAGAGATGGACAGCGCGACGACGGAAGTCGGTAGCCCATCTAGCCCGGCGACCGCGGATAGTGTATAAAAACCGCAGCTAGCAATTCGAAGTACACTGGGCAAAATGGGTGTCGTGCGGACCATTGCTGCGGGTGTCGTCAGTGGTTCAGCGTGGCGCAATGCAGCCTTTCGTTCCTTATTCTGCCTTGTGTTCCTTTGTTTTAGATCGAGCGCACCGGCAAATCCTCTTACTCTAGATCAGCCTTCCCAAAATGCTTCGCACTATGTGGAGCTGAATTGGACGGCAAGCACTTCGGCAGACGTCGTGGGCTACAACGTTTATCGGTCGAGCAGCCCGGACGGATCCTATATCAAATTGAATTCGTCTCTGGTGAGCGGCACCAGCTATACGGATTACGCGATTCAGGCGGGTGCAACTTATTACTACGTGGCCACGGCACTCGATAGCAGCAACAATGAGAGCGTCTATTCGGACGATGTTCAGGCAACGATATCTTCCTTGGCGCCGCCTTCTCCGTTGCCTTTGTCTCTATCCGTAACTTCGCTCAACTTCGGAGCCCAGAAGATCGTAACGCGAAGCGCAGCGCAGACGATCACGATAACTAATTCCAACTCGCAGAGCCTTCCTATTACCAACATGGGCGTGGCTGGAGCGGATCTGGAAGATTTTGCAGTTGGCGGCGATTGTGGAAGTAGTCTTGCTGCCGGTGCGAGTTGCACAGTGTACGCAGTTTTCGCTCCGTTGTTAGCCGGTAGCCGGGGCGCTCTCTTCACGATTACCGCAGGTCCGAACGGTTCGACGCAAACCGTCTCACTCAGCGGGACCGGGGTGTTAAGCGGATCGTTCGAAATCGTCAGCGCCTCAACAAACAAGGTACTTGAGATTCCGGGTGGGTCGTTAACGAATGGCACGTTGATTCGACAGATGGCCCTTACCGGAGACGAGCAGCAGCAGTGGCAGTTAGTGCCTGTTGACGGCGAATATTACGAGATACAAAACATTCTTACCGGCAAGGCGCTGGATGTAATCGGGGGCGGCATCACTTCCGGAACGTTCATCCAGGCGTGGGATTATATCGGCGGCACGAATCAGCAGTGGCAGCTTGTTCCTGTTGACGGCGTTCATTACGCAATCCTAAATCGGAACAGCGGCCTTGCTTTGGATGTGGTGAATGGGTCGACAGCGAGTGGCGCCCAGATTCAGCAATATCCTTTTCTCGGAGATCCACAACAACTGTGGCTTCTTGTGCCAGTTGGATCATATAACCTCACAAACGCCCTGAGTTCCTACGTACTCGATATTGCGAGCGCATCCACTGATAACGGAGCACTAATTCAACAGCGGAGTTCGAACGGATACCGGCAGCAACAGTGGCAATTCGTGCCGGCCGGCGGAGGTTACTTTTCCATCATGAATCGCAGCACTGGAAAGGTGCTGGATGTGATCGGCGGATCCGGTAGCGCCGGCACGCTAATCCAGCAATGGGACTATGTGGGCGGGCAGAATCAACAGTGGCAGCTTGTGCCCGTCGATACGACACATTACAAGATTGTGAACCGACAGAGCGGCTATGTTCTGGATGATATGAACTATTCCACAGCAATCGGCACTTATGTTCAGCAATGGCCTTATCACGACACCAGCAATCAACAATGGCAGATAACGCCCGTAACCTACTACAACATTGTGAACGTGAACAGCGGGCTCGTTCTGGATGTGATTAGCGCCTCTACTGCGAACGGGACAAACATTCAGCAATGGGCCTCAAATGGATATCAGCAACAGCAATGGCAATTGATAACCGGAGACAACGGTTATTACACGATCATGAGCAATCTAAGCAGTAAACTGCTAGATGTTACCGGGGGATCTATGGCGGATGCAGCACAGGTTCAGCAGTGGGATTATCTAGGCGGCACGAATCAGCAATGGCGGCTAATTCCTGTTGGCCAAGGTTCCTACGAGATTCAGAATGTGAACAGCGGCAAAGTTCTGGATATGACTGGCGGGTATCTCTACGGCGGAGACCTTCTGCAACAGTGGGATTATCGGGGCGGCACGAATCAGCAGTGGCAGTTGATTCCAGTCAACAATTAAAGCCGACGTCTTCTGGCTATTGCTCCCAAACCAGAGTGCGAACGCCTGGAAGCCGGCGGACCTGTTCGACCGGATCGGGCACATGGTGGACACGCGAGCCTCGTTCAGTCCATCGCAGCTCGCAATCGAGACTCGTTAGCGTATTGGGCGGATCGTAACGCGCAGTCCAATGAGCGATCGCCAGATTGCCCACCAGCAGCCGTTGCCGCAGTTCACTTTCACCAGGAGAATCAGGCGCAAGCGTGAGGTGAAGGGAACCGCGGTACTCGCGTGACAGGTGCTTCTCCATGAGCTTGAGGACCCAGAGAATCGCAAAAGCGACTAGAGATGCGACGATACCGAGATAGATATTGCCACCCCCGAAAAGCAGACCGAGAACCGTTACAAACCAGATGGTGGCGGCGGTGGTCACTCCAGTCACATTGGCACCGCGCTTAATGATGACTCCTGCTCCAATAAAACCTATTCCGGAAAGAATCCCGAGCGGCAGGCGCATGAGATCCATAACGGCAAAGGAACTTGGCGTTTTCCCAGCCATAGGGAGTAGCAGATTCACCTGCAGCATCGCAAAGGTGGCGGCGAGGCAGACGAGCATCGTAGTGCGAATGCCTGCGGGATGACCGTGCTCGTCGCGATTGAATCCGATGATGAAGCTAGCTGCGCATGCCAACACGAGACGGACAGCAATTTGTTGCCAATCGAGATAAAGGGGCATTCGAATTCCTCATGGAGATTTTAGGCTAGACGGCATTGTGTTCACGCATCGGCGGCTAAGCTTATTTGTATGAGGTGTGCCGCGCGATTGTGTTCTCACGCCGGGTGATCAAACCAGAATTATTGGACCACGCTGCGCCTGAAGAAGCCCGGCGAAATCTGGCGGATCTGATTCAAATCAATAAAAGGTTTGGCGGTCATTCGGTCATTTTGAAAACGCTAAGGCAGGTCGCGCAACCGGAGGACACGTTTTCGCTGTTGGATGTGGGCGCCGCATCGGGCGATGCCGCAAGAATCATTCGCGCGAATTTTCGACAGTCTTGCGTTACCAGCTTTGATTGCAACAGTGTGAATCTGAGCGCCGCTCCCCAGCCTAAAGTAATTGGCGATGCCTTCCGGCTTCCTTTTGCCGCGAGCAGCTTCGATTATGTTCATTGCTCATTGTTCCTCCATCACTTTGAGGACGACTGCGTCGTCGAACTGCTGCGGTCATTCCACACCGTTGCACGAAAAGCCCTGCTGGTTTGCGATTTAGAGAGGAACGTTCTTCCGTACTTGTTTCTGCCCGCTACCAAGTTAGTGTTTCGCTGGCAGGCAATCACTTTGCACGATGGGCCGATCTCCGTGCGGGCATCGTTTAAAGAGGCTGAGCTAAGAGAGTTAGCGAAAAGAGCGGGGATCTCTGCTTACGAAACCACACTACATCGTCCGGCTTTTCGCATTTCGCTGATTGCCCGGAAGATGGTGGGGACTTGAAATGGTCCGGTGGGTACTCGGAGGAAGATACCCACCGGAGGGCGCACGGCAGCATAAAGCAAATGTGCGCCAACTTGCGGGCCCAATGGCGGCAGCCGTGCCTGCCACGAACCAAAACCTTTCGAGTGCTCGGAACGTTAAATTCAGGACACTCTTGGCACTTGCCTACCTACATATTACGCCTATTTAATGGAGAGGAAACTCCTATCCCAACTTTTTTTTGGGGTAGTGCCGGTTTATCCCAGTTGACAGGAACGGGCGCGCCTACTATAAACCAATAGCCGCAAACTCCGGCCAACATGGCCAGAACCGCTAGTCCAAAAGCGGGAATAAACGAGTGCGTAAGCGCTAGCGTCAATCCTCCTAAGTAGTTAGCAACAATGCCTGCGAAGTTGCCAATGCAGTTTTGAAATCCGGTCCACTTCGCGGCTGCCTCAACGCCCGACAAGCGCTGGGAAAGAGCCCAGTGGTTTGAGGAAAATCCCCCCATGGAGGCAAGGGAACCAAATAGGAACACCTGAAAAAGTACTTGCTGCCGTACAAGGACCGCCGGAACCATTAGAATGCAACAACCCAATAAACCGCAGCAGATAACGCCTTGCCGCACGCGTCCTGCTTCATGGCCACGCTTGATTAGCGCATCAGCGAACAGCCCGAGCAGCATGGAAGCACCGGCGACGGCCCAAAACGGAAGCGAAGCAAAAAGCGCGAGACGATCGCCGGTGATGTGCCGATCTGTTTCGAAATAGTAGGGGATCCAGTTCAATACAAAAAACCAGGCATAATTGGCGCCGAACAGCCCAAGCACCGTGCCCCAAAATGAGCGAGTTCGGATCAACTGCCGATAGGTTGGCGACCATTTCGTCAATCGCCGCTCTTCGGCAACGGTCAATCGGGGGACAATGGAGCACCATGGGATCAACCATAGACCGCTGGCAATTGCGATCACGATAAACATTCCGCGCCACGTGAACTGGTTGAGTAGCTTAACGCCCAACATGACGCCAAGCGCCGGTCCGACTTTCGAACCGACGTCGATGAGAGCATTTGCCGTACCGCGAAGGCGTTCGGGAAAGACCGCGGCAATTATTTTGGAATACGCGGGATATGCCACGGACTCCCCCGCTCCCAGCACGAGGCGCAAGCAAAGTATCGTTGAAAAGCTGCTGGCGAATCCCGTCAGGCCGGTGGCACCCGACCAAATCAGAAAACCTGCCGCGTACAACCAATTCACGTTCCAGCGATCGATGGCCGGCCCGGCCAGCAATTGCGTCAATGCGTACGTTAGAGAAAAGGCAGCGAGCAGGACGCCTAGTTGTTGCGGGCTGAAGTGGAGTTCCGTTTGGATGCTCTTAGCCGCCACCCCGAGGTTGCCGCGATCTGCATAGTTAATGCAAACAGAAATAACTAATAAAGCCAGCGCGATCCAATGCAGCAGTCGCGGTTTGGCTTCGATAGTCTCCACCGAAAGACTCTATCAGAGCCGCCAGTCCCGGCTGCGTTAATGCAGATAAAACAAGCTGAGGCGAGGCAAATTCGCGCGTTCCAACAAGGCAGAATCCAGATAGCGCCGCTCCAACATGGAAATCTGTTCGGCGGTCATTTTTCCGCGGTACGGTTTTAGCTCTTTATCCAAAGACTGCCGCATTGCGAACAGATCTTCTTCGGTCTGGAGCATTCTGGCCGCAGCCACAAGCTTCTCCTCCATGGCAGTCAGCCGCTGTTCAAGCTCTTCCAGGCTCTGTGCGTGTTGTTCCGCATCGGAAGCTAGAAGCTCAACGGCAGAGGCAACATCGGCAAAGACTGGCTCCCGCTGGTCCCGAATGCGGGCGGCAGCGGCTGAAAGATAATTGCGAATTTCTTCGGCGGAGAATGCGGAATTTGCAGGCGCCGCAGCCTCGCGGGATTGGGGCGTCCGTTGCGCCGCTTCCGCCACCGCTTGAGCGCAATACGCCAGCGAATTAATGAGACGGCGCTTGGATTTTCGCGCTTGCGATTTGTCGAATGCGTCATCAATGCCTCTCAACACGGCGGCGAGGGGAATGCCGCTATTTTTCCAATGTTCAATGAGCGCCCAATCGAGCGGCGATAGAAGAAAGAGCCCCGTTCCGCGAGCACGCCGGAAATGGTCTTCGATTTCTGTGAAGTAGTTGAAGTAACCAGACGACCAGTCGATGTCCGCTTCTTCAGACATCGGGCCGAACACCTCCAGCGGCAATGCGCTCTAACTTGCCACGGTCCAGGTTCACCAGGAGAAACCCATTGTCATCCAGGCCGGCAGTAATGCCTTTTTCGCCTGTTTCCTCAATTACGACTCGCCTCTGAAGCGCATAGCTGGAGGCGGAGGTGAATGCGCGAAGAATGCCCTCAGTTCCCGAGGCTTCTAACATTGCGCAGAAGGTGTCAATGGATTCCAGGAGCTGGATGATGACTGCTTCTCGAGATTGCTCACGCCCGCCGCTTTCGATGCGAAGCGAAGTTGCCGGTGTTCGCAAACCACTGGGGAAAGAAACTTGATTTGCGTTGATGCCAATTCCGGCAACAATGCAGCCTTCAGTGAGATGAGTCAGAATTCCGGCAACTTTCCGCTCATGAATTAACACATCATTAGGCCAACGCAGATCGCAGATCAGTTCGGTTGATTTCTGAATGGCTTCGGCAGTAGCAAGCCCCAGGACAAGGCTTGCAATCGGCAAACTGCCTGGTTTGAGATTTAGTCGAAGGAGGATAGAACAATAGATGCCCGCGCCGGGCGGCGAAACCCAAGAGCGGCCGACCCTACCTATGCCGGCTGTCTGTTCGTCTGCAAGGACAACCGTGCCGTGCGGCGCGCCGGAACTAGCCAACCCACTCGCTTCAATCATCGTAGAAGCGACGCTTGCGTAGTAAAGCACAGGATTGCCAGGACGGGCGCGCTGAATTTGAGGCACGTTAAGAGGCATCTAGGCTTGCTCCATTTCGAGTCGAAAGCTGATGTCCACCGCAGTTGCGGAATGCGTAATTGCGCCGCAAGAAATGAAATCGGGACGAGCTTCGGCATACGCGCGGATATTCTCAAGCTGGATTCCGCCTGAAAGTTCTACAGTGGCACGACCGCGAATATAGCCGATCCATTGGGCGGCTTCAGCGGGCGTAAGATTGTCCAGCAAAAGATGCTTTGCACCGCATTCGAGGGCTTCATCGAGTTCCGCGCGCGTTCGGACTTCTATCTCCACCGGGCCATTGAACCCAGCAACGCGTTGCAACGCGGCGCGCACACCGCCAGCCGCAGTGATGTGATTGTTCTTGATCAGGACGGCATCGAAGAGTCCTTTGCGATGATTGGTGGCCCCACCCGCCGCTGCGGCCATCTTCTCCAAGTGACGCAGTCCAGGCGTCGTCTTTCGCGTATCGAGAACTTTGACGCCGGTTCCCTTGACCGCGTCCACATGTTTGCGGGCGACTGTTGCGACCCCGCTGAGGCGTTGCAGGAAGTTGAGTGCAACACGTTCGCATTCAAGCAACGTCCTGGCGCGCCCCGAAACTACCGCAATGTTTTCTCCCTGAGAAAGTTTGGCCCCACTGGCCGTGAGCAGTGAAACTTGAGCACCGCCGCGCGCACCATAGATCACAGGCAGCAATTCGACGCCCGCCAAAACCAGGGATTGTTTGGCGATAAAAGTACCTTGCGCCTGACGCTCAACCGGCACGGTTAAGGCTGACGTTATGTCGCCTGATCCAATATCCTCAGCGAGCGCGAGATCAACAATTTCGCGAATTGAAGGATGCGAGACATCGAACATCTTTTTATTCGAAGTTGTCCAGCAGCTCGCGATTTTTCTTGAGTTGCGCCTGATATTCGGCGAGCTTGGCGCGCATACTCTCGATCACGTGCGCAGGCGCCTTGCTGACGAAGGTATGGTCATTGAGCTGACGAGATTGCGTGACGATCGCTTTCTCAAGACGTGCGTTGTCCTTTTCGAGGCGAAGCCGCGAAGCGCCGTTCGATTGAGAATCGAGTGCAATCGTCAGGGTAAACGGAAGCGCAACGTCCGTGCTCTCCACCATGGCCGTTTGCGTAATCTTCAGCTTCGCCAGACTCTCAATAACGGTGAGGTCGGAGCGCGATAAAAGGCCATCTCGCAAATGGAGCGTGGATTCAAGCTGCAGCTTCGGGTCTATTTTGCGATCTGCGCGAATTTCACGAGCGTTAGTGACAATGCGCTGGATAAGGCGAAATTCTTCTACTTTTTTGTTTTCAGACCAAGAGCCTGACGGTTTCGGATACGGCGCCAGGGAAAGCGACTTCGCGTGCTCTGCCGGCGACACACTCATAAGCCGCTGCCAGAGCTCTTCCGTCACAAAAGGCATGAACGGATGCAAGAGCCGAAGCATGCGTTCATATACGGAAAGCGCGTGCGAGTCGAACTGGAGCTTCTTTACCTCGAGATACCAATCGCAGAATTCTTTCCACACAAAATCCCAGAGCGCCTGAGCAGCCTCGTGATAGCGATGCGCCTTGAGAGCGTCGTCAACTATGGCGGCACAAGAGTTCAATCGTTCTTCTATCCACACATCTTCCGTGGAAAGCGAGCCGGTTGATTCTTTAGGATCCCAACTATCGATCCCCGAACGCTCCATGTTCATAAACAACAGACGCGAAGCATTCCAAAGCTTGTTGGCGAAAGCTCGAGCCGACTCAATACGATCGGTTTTAAGAGCAATGTCGGCGCCTGGAGCAGCAGAAATCAGGAGCGCAATGCGGCAAGCGTCGGTACCGTAGCGCTCAATCAAATCGAGCGGATCTACAACGTTACCTTTAGTCTTGGATATTTTTTGACGCTCTGCGTCGCGCACGAGTCCGTGCAAATGTACTTCGCGAAAAGGCACGTCACCTGTGCATTCAATGCCGAGCATGATCATGCGCGAAACCCAGAAGAACAGAATGTCAAAGCCGGTGATGAGCAGAGACGTGGGGTAAAAGGTCCGAAGATCTTCCGTATCGTCGGGCCAACCAAGAGTGGAAAACGGCCACAGCCCTGAACTAAACCAGGTATCGAGGACGTCGCTATCCTGCTCGACTTCCGTCGAATGACATTTTGGACATAGCGCCGGCGTTTCGCGGGCGACCGTGATTTCCTGGCAGTTGTGGCAATGCCATGCCGGAATGCGATGCCCCCACCAAAGCTGCCTGGAAATACACCAATCGCGGATGTTCTCCATCCACTGAAAGAAGATAATTTCGCGATCGTCGGGAACGAACCGGATCTTGCCGCTGCGAACTGCTTCCATGGCTTTCGCGGCAAGCGGCTTTATGCGCACGAACCACTGGGTTGAAACCAGAGGCTCAATGATTGTCTTGCAACGATCGCATTTAGCGATGCTGACTGTATAGGGTTCGGTTTTGACAAGCTCACCCGATTGTTCAAGCGCAGCCACAATTCGTTTGCGAGCTTCAAACCGGTCCAGGCCCGCGTATGGACCAGCCGCATTTGTCATGCGCGCGTCTTCGCCAATCACTTTGACGAAAGGCAGCTTGTGACGTTTGCCAACCTCAAAATCATTTGGATCATGTGCGGGCGTCACTTTGACGACCCCGGTACCAAATGCGGGATCGGCAAGCGGGTCCGCGATAATCGGAATTTCGCGGCCGAGTATCGGCAGAATCGCGGTCGTGCCGTGCAGATGGAGATAGCGTTTGTCTTCGGGATGCACGACAAGCGCGGTGTCGCCAAGCATTGTTTCAGGGCGCGTTGTGGCTACTATAAGCGCTTCGCCGGAACCGCGTATTTGATAACGAATATGCCAAAGGTAACCTTCGATTGCTTCGTGCGCGGTTTCGACGTCAGAGATAGCGGTCTGACAGCGAGGGCACCAGTTAACCATGTACTCGCCGCGATAGATGAGGCCTTTGTCCCAAAGCCGCACAAACGTTTCACGCACGGCGCGTGAAAGACCGGGGTCCATGGTGAAGCGCTCGCGCGACCAGTCGACACTCGCGCCTTCGCGGCGGATTTGATGGTTGATCCGGCCGCCATATTCTTCTTTCCATTGCCAGACGCGGCGTTCGAATTCTTCGCGGCCTAGCTGTTTGCGGGTAAGACCTTCAGAGGCGAGTTGGCGCTCCACAACCATTTGCGTGGCGATGCCGGCATGATCGGTACCGGGCAGCCACAATGTGATTTCGCCCTGCATCCGATGCCAGCGGACCGCAACATCCATGATGGTGTGTTCGAGCATGTGCCCGATGTGAAGCGATCCTGTTACGTTGGGGGGCGGAATGACGAGTGAAAAGGTACGGCCCGTGTTTTCTGAACGCGCATCGTGGGCACCAGACGCCCTGCGCGCTTGTGCCCATTTGGCGTCGACTTGAAAGATGCCCGACTCGATCCACCATTGAGCCCAATGCGGTTCGAAGCGTTGCGGCTCATATACTTTCTCAAGCTGCATGGAAATTTCAGCGTAGCAATTGGAGCGGGGCCGAGGATTTGCGAGATATCAGTTGGGTAAGTATCGAAAAATCACGGGGGGACAAGGGGGCGAGGCGGCACCGGCGGGAGCGCCGGTATCGCGCCAACCGCAACGAGCCTTGACCCAAAAGATAGTAGCGGCCATGTTGGAGCCCGATTTTGCGGCTTGGTAGAGAGTACCAAGAACCTCCCGATTGCCCTGTGCAACGCCCTGCGCCAACTCGACTTTAAAGAGCCGGCGCAATTTCTTAATCGGCAACTGCAGTTTTGCCGCTATATCTTCATCGCTTGTGCCGCATTCGGCGAGTGAGCGCACTTCGGCGCGATTTTCGGGTGTTGGCATAAATAGGAGCCGTCCCATGATGTTGTTTTCTCTCCTGGTTTGGATGATTAGTGACCTGCCGCAGCGAGTTCTCACGATCGCACTCGAACAGGCGTTTATAAAAGTCTGATTCGCAATCGGCCCGCAGCTTGACAAGCTGCCCCACATGGCATCTTTTCTCGGGCGACAGGCCATTAGGGACACCACGCGCGAGCAACGCCCGCACGCACGCCGCAGGATTCCGATTCTGTAATTTTCAGGCCGCTATTTTGGAGTTTTGCGGCGGAATAAAGCGCTCCATTTTGCCCGCCGCAGCGATGGCGCGGAGAATTGCGTTCGATTGTTCACGCTCTGCGCGGGATGCGGCGGCTGCAAGCTTGTGCGGATGCAGTTCCGTTTTGCGCTTTTCATCGGCTTCCAATTGCTTTTTCCGTTCAAAGCCAATTGCGGCT
>DASREJ010000300.1:0-5550 GCA_035652115.1 Bryobacteraceae bacterium | reverse complement strand
CGTTGCTTTTTCGGAATAGTGGGCCTTCGATGCAGTTGGCCCGAACCGGAGTTGGTCAAAATCGAGATCTTCTCGTAGACAGAACTTGCTTCGGCTTCGGAAAGAAATCGAAAGGTGTCTGGCGATTTCCAAGCGACGGCTACAAGATTATGCGGATCGTCCGCCACGAAAACAGGTCCCTGTTTAGTCCCAACTAACACATAATCCGCGAACGGCGAATAAGTGTAACGCTCATTCAACGCTTTGGAGTTGATATCAAAGACAAATTTCTGATTAGGAGCGCTGTTACCCCAGCCATATTCGCCCGGACAGGAGATCAATACTTCCTGATCCGTCACCCGTTCCAGATGAATGCGGCAAGGCGGTCCGGGCTCGATTGCGAGTGAAAAGACGAGGTTCGGATTCTGCCGGTCTTGCAGAAAGATACCGAGCCGGTCGTCCTTCATCCAAAGGAACCATTGGTTGTCGTCCTTTTGGACAGTATGCGGCGTACCTAGTGCAAGCACCAAGTCGAGTTGCGCACTCACTTGCCGCCGACAGACGATAGCAAAGTCTCTCAGATTGCCGTCGACTCGCTGCAGAACAGGCATGAATGCGCGGTCCGCAACACTGAGCGCCGCGGCCTCTGCAACTCCTGAAACCGCAAGGAACAGAGCGACCGTTGCTGAGCAAAGCCGCGCAGAACGCCTCATCGCTATTGCCAGCTTACAAAGATGAGCTTTCGCGTCTCTGTAGAGGTCGAATCGTGCAAAGCTACAGGCCCTACCTCTGTTGAGACACCGTCATAAGCTCTGTACCAGTACGCTAATTGCCCAACAAAGCGCTAGGTCCAGCTTGTTTTGGGACAAACGTAATTGTTTTAATGTCGCCAGGAGGAAACAATTATGACTTTTACGCGTGCTTTATTGCGCGGTTCTCTCGCCGCGCTGGTGTTTACAGTAGCAGCATCGGCAGCTATACCGATTAACCCTACACCGGAACCGGCATCCATCGGTCTAATGGCAGTTGGGGCAGCAGGGGTGCTTCTGGTCGCAAAGAAATTTCGACGAAAATAGCGCGTCGGTCCGCACTGCCTTTCCTAATCTCAAGTGATCGCGCCTCCGTAGAGGCGCGAATCGTGCGGAATTACAGACCCTTCTTGCCCAAAAATATAATCAAGTCGACGATGCGATTGGAATAGCCCCACTCGTTGTCGTACCAGGAAACCACCTTCACCAGGTTCCCTCCCAGGACCTTGGTTAATTCGGCGTCGACAATTGAACTGTTCGGATTGTGCAGAAGGTCGGTGGAAACAACAGGATCCTCTGTATAAGCAAGAATGCCTTTCAGTCCGTCCTCGGCCGCATTCTTCAGGGCGCTATTCACTTCCTCAGTCGTCGTGTTCTTCTTCAGAACCGCGACGAAATCGACGACGGAGACATCGGGCGTCGGCACACGCATTGCGTAACCGTCCAGTTTGCCTTTGAGTTCCGGCACAACCAATCCGATTGCTTTTGCAGCGCCGGTGGAGGTGGGAATCATATTCAGCGCGGCGGCACGGGAACGGCGGAGGTCCTTATGTGGAAAATCCAGCACGTTCTGGTCATTGGTGTAGCTATGCACCGTCGTCATCGAGCCTTTTTCGATGCCAAAGGTATCGTTGAGCACCTTCACGAGCGGCGCGAGGCAGTTCGTCGTACACGACGCGTTCGAGATGACGTTGTGCTTCGCAGGGTCATACATGTTGTCGTTGACGCCAAGCACGATCGTGACGTCCTCATTCTTAGCGGGCGCGGAAATGATCACCTTCTTCACCGATCCACGAAGATGCTTCTTCGCGTCGGCCGCGTCAGTGAACCGTCCGGTGGACTCTACGACAACCTGTGCGCCCATGCCCGGCCAGTCAATTTCAGCGGGGTCTTTGATTGCAAAAATCTTGATTTTCTTGCCGCCGACACTAATGCTGTCGCCTTCGGCTTTAATGTCTTCATCAAGCTGGCCAAGAATCGAATCGTACTTAAAAAGATGCGCCAGCGTCTTGGTGTCTGTCAGATCATTGGCTGCAACAAATTCAACCTCGGGGTTGTGCAGGCCCGCGCGGACGACATTTCGCCCGATACGGCCAAAGCCGTTGATCCCTACTCTAATTGGCATATTCCTCTATTTTAGGGGGCTGAAGAACGCCGAACTGGCTAGAGGGGCCAACGATCCCTAGCGAGGCGGTCCTAGAGGCGGCATCGTGGAGCCGCCGACGTTCGCGTAAGACTCCGAGACCTTTACGACTTTACCTTCGTCGAAGCGGACAAAGATCATTTTTCCTGGTGGGTCGCCGTAGATCCAGTCTTCAATTTCGTCGCCTTCGCTATTTGTCTCGCGGCTCTTATTGCGCGGCTTGCCAAGAGCCAGTAACACCTGGTCTTTATTCATGCCGGCGATTGCTCGCTGTTCCTTAATTGCCTTTTGCATGGGTTCGGGCAACGAGGCCACATACTGCTGAGCGGCTGAATGCTTTTCAAAATCGAAGATAGGCGATAGCATCTGCCGGATGTCAGCGGCCTTCAATGACGGCACACTGTTCGGAAACACGATTGCCAGATGCGAGCCATTCGCGGTTTGGCCGTTCTGGTTGGTAGCAATCGGCGAAGTCGAGCCGCCCATGCCCACCTGAACGTGGTCGTACCAGTGACCACCTTTTGTTCCGCCGTTCAGTTCCAGAACAATTTTCTTATCCTCGATTTCGACACGCGTAATTTGGACTTCATCACCGAGCCGGGCGGCCGGGCCGCCATCTTGCAATGCCTTCTCCCAAGCGCTCTTGTCATAGGTACCGTCGCTTTTGAATATCAGCGGCTTTTTCGCGCGGGGGAGGATAACCTTCATGGTTGCGAATTCGGCATCAAGACCGCGTTCGATTTCCATGCGCTCATCGAAGCTCAGTTTGTCGGCACGCAGCAGCGGCGCGAAGCCAAGCAAGAGAGTGGCGGAAGCAACGACGGCTAAAAACTGTCGTTGAGAACGCGCGCGATACGCGCTGGCTGTACTCTTACAGGGGCCCGAGCGATCAGGAAGAACAGGGCAATCGCGAAAATTGTGGTTAACAGGCCGCCTTCCGGCCCGTAGCTTCCACCGCTCCAGAGAGCAGTCAGGTCCCATCGGTAGGAATACCTCGTTACATCGATTGTAAGCCCGCTCAAATTGACCCCGAACAGCGGCAGCACCGCGTTCCAACCATAGTGCAGGCCGACTGGGAGCCACAGATCGTGGCTGCGCAAGAATGCGTATCCGAGCAAAATGCCCCACAAAATCGTGTTCATAATGCCCAGCCAAGTAGCATTCGGATTCGAGGCGTGCGCGAACCCAAAGACAACGCCGACCGGCAAGACGGTCGCAAACGGCCCAATCTTTTCAATCAAGAGCTGAAAGGCGTAGCCCCGAAAGATCATTTCTTCGCCGGCGGCTGCGATCAGCAGCGCGAACAAGTACGTGACGAGCGTCGGCCAGGTGAAATCGGACTGTGGACGGCTCACCAGGTGCCCGGTTCCCGCCAGCAAGGGCGCAAGGAGCATGAGTGCCGCAGCGCCTCCGCCGAGCAGCAGACCTAATGCAAGATTGATGGCCGATGCCGCGCCCCCTTGCAAACCGACGTCAGTTAGCGGCCGGCGATCGAAAATCCGCATGGTCAGGAGATTCGCCAGCAATCCCGTCGCGCACAAACCGATGGTGCCGGCGACCACGACACCGAATGTTGCAACCAACAGACTGCTTAGAAACAGCAGGCCGATAATGACAATTGCCGCGAAGAACGACACCCTGATAATCAGGCCGATTTTGGTATCGCGCGGCGCGGGCGGCGGAATGGAAGCTGCGGGTTGTAAGCCCATTGGATAGGAAGTTGGCCTTAATCACGCGGTGCAGCCGACATTGAAGGCCGTAATTAAAGTACTATTACCAATCCTAACTGCAAGTGACACCTTATCCATGCAGTTTCACAGGTCAACGCCCGATGAGAGAAATATGCAAGAGAAAAGAGCTGACAATCGATTGTTATGCGCCGAACTAGTGGAAGTGGTGTGGCAGCCCGAATCCGGTAAGCAGCGCCGCAGCGTTGCGAATCTGGAGGACATTTCGCTTTGTGGCGCCTGCGTTCAGCTAGAGCGGGAAATTGCACCGGGTACTCCGATCGCGATCAATTATGGCGATGGTGAGTTATTGGGCACAGTGCGTTATTGTTTGTATCGCGAACTCGGCTATTTCCTGGGTATCGAATTGAATGAGAGCAGCCGGTGGTCAAGCAAGCATTACAAGCCGCAGCATCTTCTGGATCCTCTTGAGCTGGTGGAACAGGCCGTTCTCAGGCGAACCGCTAGTCAACCGGTTACTATTTAGTGCTGGGCGCCTCATTAACGTTTAACTCAAGCCTTCGGCGTTCCCGTTATCGCCGGTGGATTTTGAGGTAGCAACGCGGTTTTTCTTTTGCGTGGGGCCGCTACACGAGTCACTTGTACGACATGCCGACTACGCCTCAAAATAGATTCCGAGTGCCTGAAGGCGCCGGGTTTCGCGCGCACGGAATGCTAACTTCCGAGTGGCGCGTTATACGACAAGAATCAAGCACCTGCCCCTTTCCGGTAGTTAGCTCTTTCGTTTCGCTGCAATCCGGTCAAGAATGTCAGCCAGGTTTCCAGATTCCAGATCGGAGACGTCTACTCCGTAGGTCGCTTTGATTTTGGCATTCACGGTCTCATTACTGCTTTCAGTGTGGAAGTCCCATAGAGTCGACTCATCTAGATGGAATTAGTTGTCGGCAGGGAAGACGGGCCAAATTCCTGATTCCGTCCTTACGTTAACGCTTGCGGCACGGTGACCCTGCATCCGATTGTGGCGTCGCGCAGTAAAATCGAAACTCTGCAGCGCAGCAAACTGCGCTCGATTGAGAATCCTTCAGCGCGATGCCGAAAGAAGACGCTCCCCCAACCATTCACGGCGTATACGCAGCTTTAGCTACGCCTCGCGGCGCGAACTCGACTGAGGTGGACCCGGCAGCTTTCTTTGACTACATGGATGGGGTAGTTCGCGCCGGAGTCGACGGGCTGGTTTTGTTTGGCTCAACCGGCGAATTCATTCATTTTGATCTGTCCGACCGGATGCACGCCGTTTCCCTCATCAGCAAGCGAAGCCGGGTGCCAGTCCTCGTCAATGTTTCCCACTCGACAATCGAAGGAACGTCCACAGTAGCCGAAGGCGCCATCGCCGCCGGAGTTGCGGGGCTGCTGGTTATGCCGCCTTACTTCTATCGCTATACCGACGAACAACTCCTTGCGTTTTTTCAACATTTCGGCGAACTGGTAGATGGCCGCATTCCTGTTTTTCTCTATAACTTGCCGTTCTTTACTAATCCGCTGTCGTTCCGGGTCATAGAATCGTTGCTCTTGTCGGGCGAATATGCCGGAATTAAAGACTCCAGCGGAGATCCGGATCTTTTTCGCCAACTCAACAGTCTGCACGCAAAGGCTCCATTCGTCTGGTTTGCGGGCAACGAATCGTTGTATCTCGAAAGCCGTTCCGCTGGAG
>DASREJ010000299.1:0-7357 GCA_035652115.1 Bryobacteraceae bacterium | reverse complement strand
ATAATCAAAAGGTCCGTTATATCGGGCCCGTGGGCGTGCAGGGCAAGAATGAATTGTTCGCCCGGGCTCAGGCGCTACTGCATCTGAACACCATCCCGGAACGGTTCGGTCTGGTTCTGGCAGAAGCGAATGCGGCGGGCGTGCCCGTTATCGCTATGGATCTCGGCTCCTGCCGTGAGGTCATCAAAGACGGGCAGACAGGTTTTCTGGTCAACAACGTCAAAGAGGCGGTGGCGACCCTGACAAGGCTCCCTGAAATCGACCGGAGCGCTTGCCGCCAACGGGTTGAGCAGTGCTTTTCTATTGAAACTATGGTAAGGGCCTACGAGCGCGTGTATACAACGATCTTTGATCTGGAAGCGAAGAGACTGCTATGAAGCGGACATTGTCAGACGATACGCCATCCGTTAGTTTTCACACGCATATTTAAGCCTCACGCTATGGTCTTTGTTTTCACCTGAAAGCCGCGTTAGCAACTTGGCATTTTATCGCTGAATTACTGCCGCCCGATAGGCCACGCGAAGCCCCCGGGCTACTTGACGACCACTTATCTTACATTATTTGTGCTGCCAGCATTTGTCGTGCGCGAAGCAGGTAACAATAACGCCGCTGCGGTGATCTACCACATGTACCAGCACCGCGTTCGCGTTCTGCGTCCGATTAGCACCTAAAACTCGCGTCTGGCTACTGATTGAGCGTGGCCGAAGATCATCAAGACTCATTGGGCGCTGCATGGCGGGATCGTTTGCGCGCCCTCAAAAACATCCCGCCCGTCTTGCATATTGTCTGGCAGTCCGGACCGTACGTCGTTACCTTCGGCCTTCTATATCGCGTCGTTGCGGCGCTCACCCCGGTCAGTACCGCTTATGTCAGCAAGCTCATCATCGATGACATCACCGCCATCGTCCGGCACACGACAACCTTTTCTGCTTCCGCAACGCACCTCTGGTGGCTCGCTGGTATCGAGTTTCTTCTTGCTGTCGTCGGTAATTTAGCCAGCCGGCTTGTCGATTATTACGACGCCGTGCTGGCTGACCGCTACACCCGTCACGTCAGCATCGAGGTGATGCGTCACGCCTCGCAACTGGACCTTCAAGCCTACGAAGATCCGGTATTTTACGATCGCCTGGAAAGAGCCCGCGTTCAAGCCACAGATCGTCTGGGAATGATTCAATCCATGGGTCGCCTGTTTCAACAGGTCATCACGACGTTATCCCTCTCGGCTGCAATCCTATGGTTTTCACCCTGGTTGTTGTTGCTTCTCATAGCGTGTTTGGTGCCGGCGTTTCTGGGCGAGAGCCACTTTGCTTTTCTAAATTACGCCAAGAACTTTCGCCAGACGCCAGCCAAACGGCAACTCGATTACCTGCGGCAGGTCGGCGGCAGTAAAGAAGCCGCCAAGGAATTGAAGCTCTTCGGATTGAGCACCTTTCTTTCCGATCGATTCACCACCATCTCTAACGCCATCTTTGACGAAAATCTTACGCTGTTCCGGCGGCGTCTTTGGGCTGTATCTTTTTTGTCCCTGCTCAGCACGGCAGGCTACTACGGAGCCTACGTTTGGGTCATCTACGAAACGGCCATCGGGGTCTTCACGATCGGCACGCTTTCGTTCCTGACCACATCGATTCTGAACGCCTCTTCGAATATCTCGCAGATCTTTTCCACGCTATCGAGCATTGCCGATCAAGCGCTGTTTCTCACGGATCTTCTCGCGTTTTTCGAAATGCGCCCGACTGTCACCTCGAAGCCCAACGCCCTCCCTGCCCCGCGCCGCATTGTGTCTGGCTTCGATTTGCAGGATGTGACGTTTGTCTATCCCGGCACATCGCGCCGTGTCTTGGATAATCTGAATTTCCGATTGGAACCTGGCGAGCGAATCGCGCTTATCGGTCAAAATGGGCAAGGCAAGACCACGATCGTCAAGCTGCTGACCCGGCTGTACGACCCGACAGCCGGACGGATTCTCCTCGACGGAGTCGATTTACGCGATTACGATATCGAAGATCTGTGCAGACAGATTGGGGTCATCTTTCAAGATTTCATGCGTTATGAAATGACCGCAAGAGAGAACATCGGAGTAGGGCGCGTCGAGTTTTTGTCCGACATGCCGAGAATTCAAGATGCCGCCGAAAAGAGTCTGGCGGACGGTGTGATAAATCGTCTGCACGGCAAATACGAACAGATGCTTGGGCGCAGATTTGAGGGCGGAGTGGATCTGTCCGGTGGCGAATGGCAGAAGATTGCACTGGCCCGTGCATACCTTCGTGACGCGCAGGTCTTAATACTGGATGAGCCGACGGCCGCGCTTGATGCTCGCGCTGAATATGAAGTCTTCCAACGATTCAATGAGCTCACCGAAGGCAAAACAGCTCTGTTTATCTCTCACCGTTTTTCAACGGTCCGGATGGCTGAGCGCATCATAGTTCTTGAAAATGGCGCCATTGCCGAAGAAGGCAGTCACGACCGGCTTATGAGGCGCGGCGGGCATTATGCCGAAATGTTCGAACTACAGGCATCAAGCTATCGATAGGCGTGTAACAAGTGGCTAATCCTTCACCGCATCTTCAAGACATCGATCAATCGACGGCTGTGAACCACGCCGATCATCCCGAGTTGCGCGACATTGCGGTGCGAACGGCACGCTCTTGCGGTTGGCTTCCTAATAAACGGTCGAGTATGCCGCGCCGAGCTTTTGTGCAGGCGGCAAGGCGATTCAATCGGATCGAGCGCCGTCTCTACAATCTCAAGTCCAGCGAACCAACAGAAGATCTCCGGGCTCTCTATGAAAATCTCCGCCTTATTCGCACGGACGTCGAGGATTTAAAGGACGCCACCAAAACTCTTTCGAAACTGCCTGTCGTTCGAAACGGTTCCGAACAACCCATTCCTCGTTGCATCGTTTTGGCCAGTGCTCTGCTGAAAGCCTGCGCGAACGATCTGAGCGAGGCTCAGTTTACCTATTTCCTGGAGGTGGTTCAGGAGATCGAACCGCTGCGTCTCGCAGAATTGGGCGGCATGCTGCCGGCACTCAAATTGGCGATATTTGAGGCGCTGGTAAATGCCGGGGAAAAAGCTTTCGACGCGTTCGGCACGTCGGGTCTAAATGCTCCGAGCTTCGGCATACCGGCACTTATACGGTCGTTTCGGCTGATTGGAGACCTCGATTGGAAGGAAATCCTAGAGCGGCTTTCCATTGTTCACCGTACGCTGCTTCTCGATCCGTCGGGCGTTTATCCCCGAATGGATTTCGAAAGTCGTGAATACTATCGCCAAGCCATCGAGGATATCGCAGCGCAATCGGACGTCAGCGAAATTGAACTGGCGCGCCGTGCGGTTCAAAGAGCCACTCAGCAGTCGCCGCCGCGCTCGGTATCTGAAGCGCTCAGCGCGCGTTTGAAACATGTCGGCTATTACCTGGTCGATGAGGCCGGCGCCAAGGATTTGCGTAGTGAAATCGGCTACAGGCCTTCGCTGCCTCAGTCCGTACAGCAGTTTTTCCGAACGTTTCCGGACGAAATTTACATCATCGGCATTGAGTTTCTCAGCCTCATCACCGTTGTCGCGCTGATTATGAGCGTAGTGCGGACGAACGGCGGATGGGGCATCGTCTTTGGCGCGCTCCTTTTGTTGCTGCCGGCGACGCAAGCAGCGGTTGAAATTGTCAACTACCTAGTGACGACCGTTCTGAGGCCGCACATACTTCCGAAGATCGATTTCTCTAAGGGCGTCGACTCTTCCTGCGCAACCATCGTTGCGATTCCAACGTTGTTGATCAATGAGAAACAGATCCGGCAGCTTGTTGAGGACTTGGAAGTCCGCTATCTTGTCAATCGCGATCCATATATCTATTACGCGCTACTAACCGACTTACCGGATACCGCCGAGCCCGCTGAAGAACAAGACAACCGGATTGAACTGGCGGTGCAACTCATTAATGAGTTGAACGAGAAATACGCGGATGAACCGTTTGGCGGCTTCTATCTTTTTCATCGTCACCGCATTTACAATCCGCGCGAAGGCGCGTGGATGGGCTGGGAACGCAAACGCGGCAAACTGCTTGACCTCAACCAACTGCTTCGCCATGTTTATGATCCGTTTCCTGTAAAAGCGGGCGACCTGTCGCGCCTCCCTTTCATCCGTTACGTTTTGACGCTCGACTCCGACACGGAACTGCCACGCAGCTCGGCGCAGCGGCTTATCGGAGCCATGGCGCATCCTTTGAATCGACCGCTGATCGATCCGGAGCTGAATATTGTTACGGAAGGCTACGGAATTCTTCAGCCTCGCGTCGGTATCAGCGTTCGCTCGTCCACGCGGTCCCGCCTGGCGAGCATTTACTCCGGCCAAACCGGTTTTGACATTTACTCGCGCGCAATCTCGGACGTTTATCAGGACCTTTATGGCGAAGGCATTTTTACGGGAAAAGGAATTTATGATATCGATGCTTTGCGCCAAGTGTTGGAGCACCGGTTCCCGCGAAATGCGCTGCTCAGTCATGACCTGATTGAGGGCGCTTACGCCCGTGCCGGGCTGATCTCCGACACGGAAGTAATTGACGACTATCCATCCCACTACAGCGCTTATAACCGGCGCAAGCACCGCTGGCTGCGAGGCGATTGGCAAATTGTCCGGTGGATCTTTAATCGGGTGCCGGATGAATCTCGCCGGATGGTTCAGAATCCCATCTCACTCGTCTCACGCTGGAAGATTGCCGACAACCTGCGCCGAAGCTTGGTTGAGCCTGCTACGTTCATCCTGTTGGTAGCCGGGTGGTTCCTCTTGCCGGGCGGCCCGAGATTCTGGACGCTGGTAACTCTGTGTCTTCTATTTCTGCCTATTTATCTCCGTTTGCTTTTCTCCCTGATTCGCGCCGCGTGGACTGCCAGCAAATCGGCCGCAAAAGAATCGTTAGCCGATTTCGCAAGTTCTCACGTCAGCATCCTCTTAAACATTGCATTTCTGGCTCACCAAACACTTGTCGCATCGGACGCGATTATCCGCACCATTGTTCGCAGCACCATTACACACAGCCGGCTGCTGGAGTGGGAGACCGCCACCGAAGCGGAGTTAGGCATCCGAAAACGCACGCCTGTCGACATCTATTTAGACTGGGTACCACTTTTGGCCGTTCCTATCGGAATCGTTTCGTTTTTCCGTCCCGGAACCATGATGTATGTTTTACCGTTTGTTGTCGCCTGGAGCTGCTCCAAATTAATTTCCCTATGGCTGAATCGATCTCCGCACGCCGAAGATTTCGAATTGACGGAGCGGGACAGAGCATTCTTACGTGAAGTTTCGCTGCGAACCTGGCGCTATTTCTGCGAGTTCAGTACACCAGAGAATCATTGGCTGATTCCCGACAACGTCCAGCAGGAACCCTATCGGATTGCCGAACGATTATCGCCCACCAACCTGGGCCTGCTGTTGAATTCTCGCCAAGCCGCACTTGAATTCGGCTATCTCACGCTAACCGAGTTCGTTACTCAAACGGAGCGCACTCTCGCCTCCATGCAATCCCTTCCCCGACATTTTGGACACTTCCTCAACTGGTACGACAACATCACGTTGACTCCGTTGGAGCCGCAGTTCGTTTCGAGTGTCGATAGCGGCAACCTGGCGGCTTCGCTTTGGAGCCTTAAAAATCACTGTCTGGAGTTGCGCAGAGGTCCAATCTTCAACAAGTCCCTGGTCGCTGGGGTAATCGACTATCACAGCCTGGCAGGCATTAAAGCAGGAAAGCGGCTCGACATTCTTCAACGGCTGTCTCAAAGCCGCGACACAGTCAAATGGCTCTCGCTCATGTTGGAAGAGCTACAGCCCGAAATAGAACATGCCGGCTCCGCAAGCAACAACGAACGCAGTTGGTGGGGCAAGCAGACAAAGCAGCGATTGGAAGCCATTCATAACGAAACAGCGCGCTTCGCGCCGTGGGCCCTTCCCGAATATAACTCTCTTAGAGAACACGTCCCCGCAGAGGCCGCGTATTCTCTTTCGGCGCTCACGCCTCAAAATGCAGACCGTTTCTATGCCGGCATTAGTGGCGCTTTGCGTTTTTCTGTAGGCGCTTCCGTTCCTGCCGATCTCGCTGTTCTCGCCGATCAAATTCATAATCAGATTTCGGCCTGCAGCACAGCAGCCGCCGACATCTCGTCACGCCTTCGCAAAATCGCCAAGGAGTGCGATCAACTCGTGCGCGAGATGAATTTCGAGATGTTGATCGACCAGCGCCGTAGGCTTCTTTCCGTGGGTTATGACGTCACATCCAAGAAGCTGGCCAACTCCTGTTACGATCTACTCGCCTCTGAAGCACGCATCGCCACTTTCATTGGAGTTGCAAAAGGTCAATCTCCCCAAGAGAGTTGGTTTCGTCTGGGCCGCCAGCACACCGTGTGCGAGCGCCAAACGGTGTTGATCTCATGGACCGGAACAATGTTCGAGTATCTGATGCCGGTAATCTGGATGCGTTCCCACCCCAATACGTTGCTCGACAGGTCTGTGAGCGCCGCGGTTCGCGCTCAGCAGTCTTATGCAACCATGCGGCGCGTTCCCTGGGGCATTTCGGAAGCTGCTTACAGCAAAAAGGACGAACTTGGAAACTACCAATATGCCGCTTTCGGCGTTCCTGGCCTCGCCTTGAATGTGGCGCGCGCCGGATCGCTGGTGATCTCACCCTATTCGACGTGTCTCGCGTTGCTTGTCGATCCAGCAGCGGCGGTCGAAAACCTGCATCGCATGAAACGCTCGAAATGGCTCGCAGAATACGGTTTCTACGAGTCTGCCGATTTCACTCCCTTCCGTGCGAGAAGCGTGCTTCCTCGCAAGTACAATCTAGTGCGCTGTTGGATGTCGCACCATCAAGGCATGACGCTCGCCGCCACTTGCAATTTGTTTCATAGCTCCGCATTTCAGCGTTGGTTTCACGCCGAGCCGCTGGTGCAAGCCAGCGATTTGATCCTGCAGGAAAGACCTCTGCGTACTATCCCCGTGGTGGACACCCAGCCACGGCGGGTACTCGGCTTCGCGCGTCGGGTACAGAAACCGGCTTGATGCTCTCGGACTTGCCGGTATCAGAAATATAACTTCAACGCGAGCTGAAGCTGGCGTGCCGGAAACGTTGAACTGAACACACCGAATCCCGAGCTGTTTGAACTCAAGGTACTCGGCGGCGCAAAGTTCGTCTTGTTTAACAGATTAAACGCTTCCGCGCGGAACTGCAGATAGCGGGATTCCGAACCCAAATTGAAATTCTTGTGGAGTCCGAAATCCAGTTCGTAGAACGACGGCGTCCTCGCCAAATTGCGGCCCGCATTGCCAAAAGGCTGGTAGTAGAGCGGAGCACTGAAGGCCGCTGGAT
>DASREJ010000298.1:0-7136 GCA_035652115.1 Bryobacteraceae bacterium | reverse complement strand
GGATTGAATTTCTGTCAGGGCACCGTTTCGGAGATGCTGCACGATCCCGGAACCGAGATCTTTGATGTGATCCGCTACTTTGGAACGCGGCGCAAAATCTTCAACGTGCACTTCCGAAATATTAAAGGGCACCGAGATGAGTTTGTCGAGGTTTATCCGGATGAGGGCGATGTGAATTTCGTGAAGGCGATCCAAGTCTACAAGGAAGTTGGCTATTCGGGGATGCTGATGCCCGATCATGTCCCGCAGGCCGCCGATGACCCAAACGGACTTCAATCTTTTGCATATTGTTACGGTTATATTCGCGCGCTGATTCAGTCAGTCGATCGACTGGCTTGAAGCGCGCTGCCGTGTACTGAGTCGAAGAAGATCGCTGGCTAGAAGCCGAAGGAAATCGTAACTTCCAACTGATCGCGCATAGTTGAAACGGTTGGCGAACGGAACGTGTCGCCCATCCAGCGTGTGTAGCGGACCTCCGGCGATACGACGATGCCAAAGTCGTCTTTGCCGGTTATGCCAGTACCCACAACGACGCCCTCTATCGTGCGCTTGATTGAGGTCGTACTGGGCGGAGCGCAGCAGTAGTAATTAGTGCCATTGCTGGCCGCTTGGGTCAGATTGATATGCGTGGCGTAACGAAGCGCACCACCAACTTCATAAAAAGAATATTTGCTCCAGCGGAAGTGCGGACCGGCGTATCTAATCAGAACAGGAAAATCCAGATAACGTGCGCGAGTGCGCTCCAGGTAAATCGTGTTGTTGTTGATGCCATCAAACGTGTCGTAGCCGCCGAAGCGGTACACTCCGCCGATGTTCAGCCAGTATGGCCCGAACAAGCGCACGTTGAACGTCAGGCCGGCGCCAGCTTGGCCATTAGCGGTGGTGGATGCGACAGTTTCACCCGTGGTCGAATTCGTTGTGCTGCTGGTAGAAACGAGTTTAAACGGGAGATAACTGCCAGTAATGCCGCCCCAGATGCGCGGAATCTCAGATGAAGTGGATTCGTGAACTGATGAAGAAGTGAGTCCGGCCGGATACGACTTACTGCTGGAACTGGTGGAACTGCCGGTGTCTTGTGCACGAAGCGGAGTCGCCAGTGCAAACAAAGCCGCGATTAAGGCTGCAATCGCAAAAGGTGAACCGATATCTATCAGGCGCTTCATGAAAAGGCGTTTTCTACTGAAATACACGGAAGATTTCTAATTATAGACGGTTTGGAAAACCTGAAAAGGTACCGGTTTGATTGAGGAAGTACTGTCTACGGAGTGACCGTCAGGGTCACTTGCGGCGCCGATCCGCCATATCTGGAGGTGAGCCTTACCGTTGTGTTGCCTGCGACAGCATAGGTGGTGACGGTTAAGTTGACCGCCGAGAGCCCTGCGGGAACGGTGAGCGAGCCCGGCAAGGTGGCCGCGTTGGGAGTATCGCTGGACAACTGAACTGTTAGGCCTCCTAGCGGCGCGCTTTTGTTGAGATATAAAGTCGCTTGCACAGGCTGGCCGCCCTGCACGGAGTCGACGGGCAATTCAATTCCTGATAAGAGCGGATCTACAACCATGGTGTTGCTCGCGGTCACGGAAGGAGACACGGCGGTCACGATGGCTTCGGTACCATAATCCACGGCATTCGCGGTTGCAAGAAAGCTGACACTGTTTGAGCCGCCAGGTACAGTGATCGATTCGGGTAGTGTAATGGCGGAGCTGTTGCTTGAAAAAGTGAACGTCAGGCCTTCCGCAGGCGCCGGCGACGCGAGGGAGATGACTACCGATACAGGCGCGTCGCCTCCCACTAGCTCGCGTGGTGAGAAGGAGAACGAATCTAGCGACGGCCCGGCATCAAACGGAGGCAAGGAGCGGACAAACGGCGTATACAGGGGATCGCCAACGTTCATGATGCGCCATTTCAGCCAGCGGGTATTGCGCAGAAATGCATCGCCGACGTTAGCGCCTTGGAGCAAATTGAGCATGACGCCGCTGGGGCGAACCAAACCTTCGAGATATGGTTCGGTATTTGGGCCGGTAGTGACGGTAACGCCGTTGATCAGTGCATTTGGCCCCCACCAGATGCCGCCGCGCGGGTCGAAAAGCGCGCCGCTGTCAAGATCCCAACCGATGGAGCCGGGATTCCATGAGAAAGCGTTGTTGTATGAGCCGTAGTTATACCAACCTGCATACAGCCCGGTATTCGGGCAAGCCGGCGAAGGTGGATTACCGAAGGTTGTGCTCTGCGTGTCGGTGATGACATTGAAGCTGTTACTTAGCGAAAGAAACTGCGCTGCGCGATAGAGATCCCAATCGGCAGCGCGATAACCGTCATCGGGCGATGTAGTGGGATCCAGTGCCATATCGAGGCACGCACTTACAGGAGTGCCGTTGTTTTGAGAGATGGGACCGCCGGCCGACTCGGCCGCCAGGGCGTTGTCGATAAGACCTTGAGCGATGGCAGGAGTGGCGCCATCGAGCCGCCACACTGAATAGATGAGCGGCAATGTGCCCAGCGCACGATACTGCGCCAGTGTTCGAAACGGCGCATAAGTATCCCCTTGGCTCTGATTATCGGCGTAATACGGCTGATTGCGAGTCGGAAACGGATTGAAGTTTTGGGTGGTGTATTGATCCCAGATATCAGCCAGATAGGAATCCAGTGCGTAATTGTCCAGACCGCCTCCCGGATCGAGAACGTAGGGCCGCATGTAGGCCAGCACGAGATAGAGAATGTTCTGCGGTCCTACGGAATTTAGACACTGCTGTATGGGGGACTTTACCGAAATTGTGTAATCGAAAGCAGAGACGCCCGGTGAGTTCGGAGCAGTCAGATTGAGCGGACACATGTTCGCGGAAGGGATGCCCCGTTTCGCCTGATAGTAGTTAGCTATGGAAACGGAATCCGGGTCGTTGACCGCGTAGATAACAAGAGTTCTGGAAGCCAGAGGATATTGAGCGAACGTCCGAACAGGAAAGAGTAGCGCGAAAATCAAGGCACACAAACTGCCGCGCATAAGCCTAGTTTGGACCGATGGCCCAAAGTTTTCCCATTTTATGACACAGAAAAGGCCCGAAGCAGTCCGGCCGCTAAAATTGTTCTTGTGTCTAAAAAAGCTTTGGTGACAGGATCATGCGGCCTGATCGGCTCGGAGGTGTGCCTGCACCTTGGGCGGCGTGGCTATCAGATTCACGGGATCGATAATAACGAGCGTGCTGTTTTCTTTGGACCCGAGGGAGATACGCGGCGATCTCTGGAACGATTGCGCAGCGAACTGCCGGACTACTCGCACTATTCAATCGATATACGGAATCGCGAAGGCATTCTGCGGCTGATGGCTGAGATCAAGCCCGATGCGATTGTGCATACCGCTGCGCAGCCATCGCATGACAAAGCCGCGTCTATTCCTTTTGACGACTTCGACGTGAACGCTGTGGGTACATTGAACTTGCTGGAGGCGGCCAGGCGTACGTGTCTGGAATCGCCGTTTGTGCAGATGTCCACGAATAAGGTTTACGGGGACTTGCCAAACACGATCAAGTTGAAGGAATTCGAGACGCGATGGGACTATGACGATCCCGAATTCGAGAACGGAATTCCCGAGACGTTTTCCATCGATCAGTCGAAGCATTCCATCTTCGGAGCATCGAAGGTAGCGGCCGATGTAATGACGCAAGAATACGGGCGATACTTTAACATGCCAACGTGTTGTTTGCGCGGCGGATGTTTGACCGGACCGAACCATTCCGGCGTCGAGCTACATGGCTTCTTAAGTTACCTGGTTCGCTGCAATATAGAGCAGCGAGAATATCGGGTTTATGGGTACAAAGGCAAGCAGGTTCGCGACAACATTCACTCAGAGGATGTAGCCGAATTCATTGTTGCGTTTTGCACTAAGCCTCGTTGCGGCGAAGTGTATAACATTGGGGGCGGCAAGCCGAATTCCTGCTCCATCCTGGAAGCCTTTGCCGCAGTAGAAGAGCTGACCGGTATTCCGCAGAAGTACACATATGTGGATCAGAACCGTATCGGCGATCACATCTGCTATTACAGCGATCTGCGCAAAATGATGGCGCACTATCCGGAATGGCGGATTACGCGCACGTTGCAGGATGTCTTTCGTGAAATTGTCGATTCGTGGCGTGAGCGGCTCGGCCAGAGCCCGCAGGGGCAGACTTCGCGCGCAACGGTCACTATGGCCGGATGAAGATTCTCATCACAGGCATTTGCGGTTTTGTAGGCAGCCGCGTTGCAACGGCATTGCTGGAGCAGGCAAGCGACCTGGAGATCGCAGGGATCGATAATTTGCTGCGGCCGGGGTCCGAACTAAATCGGGCCGAATTGACGCATCGAGGGGTTCGCGTGATTCACGGCGACCTGAGAATGCGCAGCGATGTGGACGCACTTCCAGATTCCGATTGGGTCATCGATGCGGCAGCAAACCCGAGCGTTCTGGCGGGCGTGGACGGCCGATCCAGTCCGCGGCAACTCTCTGAACACAATCTCGGCGGCACGATAAATCTGTTGGAGTATTGCCGCGAACGCAAAGCGGGACTGATTCTGCTGAGCACGAACCGTGTTTATTCGGTACGAGCGCTTGCAGAGTTACCCGTTGTAGAGCGGGGGCGAACTTTTGAGCTCGACGCTTCGGCTCATCTTCCGAACGGCGTGAGCGCAGACGGAATTGCGGAAGAATTTTCTGTTCAACAACCAATTTCGCTGTACGGAGCGACGAAGCTGGCATCGGAAGTGATGGCGCTGGAATATTCGGCGACGTTCAACTTTCCGCTATGGATTAACCGTTGCGGCGTGCTGGCAGGCGCGGGACAGTTCGGCACCGCAGAACAGGGCATTTTTTCGTATTGGCTGCATGCTCACGCAGCGAAGCGACCGCTGCGCTATATCGGATTCGGCGGTCACGGATTGCAAGTTCGCGACGCTTTTCATCCGGACGATCTTGCGGAGTTGATCCTCACTCAAATACGGCGCGCGCCGCAAGCCGACGCCATCTTTCATGCGGGTGGCGGCCGTGAGAATGCGATGTCCCTGGCGCAATTGACGGCTTGGGCGAACGATCGATTCGGTAAACATGAGCCTACGCCGGATTTACGGCCAAGACCCTTCGATGCGCCCTGGATAGTAATGAATTGTTCGCGGGCGGTTAGAGAACTTGGGTGGGTGCGAACGCGGGGAATCGATTTCATTCTGAACGAAATCGCGGAACATGTTACGGCGCATCCCGACTGGCTGCTGCGCTGCGGAGTTGTATGAAGTCGAGACAGCCCGACGAGAAACGTCCTACATTGAAATTTTTGAGCGTCGTCATTCCGGCGCGAGATGAAGAAGGATGCATTGCTTCAACAGTGGAGCATCTTTTCGTTGAATTACGGCTACACGGCGTCCCGCATGAAATCGTCGTGGTGGACGATGGCAGCACGGACGCAACCTGGCAGAAGCTCATCGAAGTACAAGAGCGCGTACCGACGCTTCGCCCGGTGCGCAATCCCGGACCACATGGGTTTGGCCGGGCCATCATCTACGGCCTGGACAACATGACGGGTGATTGCGTTGTGATCATGATGGCCGACGAGTCCGACGATTGCCGCGATGTCGTTCGGTACTGGACATTGCTGAATGAAGGATGGGACGCGGTTTTCGGATCGCGCTTCGTTAGAGGCGGCGGGGTAATCGATTATCCCTGGCTAAAACTGAAGGTGAATCGAGTGGCCAACTTGTTCATCCGGTTTATGTTCGGCATTAAGCTGAACGATACGACTAACGCGTTCAAAGCGTATAGGGCGGCGGTAATTGAAGGCTGTCGCCCGTTGCTGTCGCCACACTTCAATTTAACGGTCGAACTACCGCTGAAGACTATGGTGCGGGGCTACACGTGGACTGTGATCCCTATCACGTGGCGGAACAGACGCAGCGGCACACCGAAGCTGAAAATCAAGGAGATGGGCAGCCGCTACCTGTTCATTTGTTTGTATATATGGCTGGAGAAGTATTTCAGCCGCGGTGATTACCGGCAATCTCTTTAAAGCCTGCCGATACGTTAGCGGGCTGCAACCAAGAAGTTGTCCTGCATGGCTTTGAGTGCAGCCTGCACCTGGGGATCGCCTTTCGCTTCGATTTCATCGCCCGCTGCGACACCGCGAGCTTGCGTGACAATTGCCTGCTTGAGCCGGTTGGAGATCCATGTGCGCTCCTGGCCCCACTCTCCAACGCTAGGCTGTATTTGACGGCCTGACAAATAGACCTTGAGATCGTCGAGAATGTCAGGAGTGATTTCGATCGGGTCGGATATTTTCGGATGCGATGAAATGTATTGCGTGGCGAACGAAGTGAGCGCGCCACTCGCATCTAATACTGTTTCAAGACGGCTTAACGCAGGAGGGTAGACGACGATATCCGGCTGGATGCCGCCGCCACCGAGCACCGTGCGGCCGTTATCGGTTTTGTAAGCAGGCCGTTGCGCTGCAGGCAAGTCATTGAATGTTTCCGAAAGCGCAGAATTTTTTAATGGCCGCTGAATGGAACGCCCGCTCGGCGTGTAATAGAACGCGGTGGTGATGGCAAGGCCTGCGCCGTCGGAGAGACCCATCACGCTCTGCACCAGACCTTTGCCATAACTTGGCTCCCCAACAATAACAGCACGATCATGATCCTGCAGCGCGCCGCTCAGAATCTCGGAGGCACTGGCAGTCTTCGCATTAATCAATACGGAAAGCTTGAAGTGATAGGGCGAAGCGCTTTTAGGAACATCAGCTGTTTCTAACTCGCTCGCGCGACCTTTAGCCGTGAGAATTCGCTGGCCGGATTGCAGAAACATGGCGGCTGCATCAAGAGACGCCTTAACGACGCCGCCCGGATTGTCGCGCAAATCCAGCACAAGGCCTTTGAGAGAATTTGCGCCGAGTTTCTGAATGGCGTCACTGAGTTGTTTTGCCGTTTGCAGATCCCAACTAGTGATACGGATGTAGCCGTAACCGGGCCGCAAAGTGAATGCGCGATCCACACTGGGGGCATCGACCAACTCCGGCGTGAGATTGAATTGAAGCAGACGCGCCGACCCTTGGCGTCGCACAAAAACGGATATTTTCTGTTGCCGCGCTTCGGTCAGCAACTCAACAATCTGTTCCGGTTCTAGAGAA
>DASREJ010000297.1:0-11324 GCA_035652115.1 Bryobacteraceae bacterium | reverse complement strand
ACGCCCATCTCCTCACTCCAGAAGGCTCTATTACCAGGTATATCTGTAACCACGAGAGGCCGCGCGCACGCAGCCGCCTCCAAGAGAGCATAGCTCATGCCCTCGTGGTGACTCGGCAGAACTACCACGTCGCTACATGCGTAGATTGGCACTAGGTCCATCTGATTCCCCAGAACCACTATATTAGACGGCACGATATGGCCCAGAACGTGGCGTACATCATCGTCGGTGCAGCCGGCAATTAGCAACGTGTTATCACCGCTTGAGAACGGCGAATTTGCCCAGGTATGCAGGAGAAAATGAAACCCCTTCCGTCTATTTGGTCTTCCAACATAGAGAACCACAAAATGCCGCTTCGGCACTCCCAGGTATTGGCGATAGCCTTGAGTGTCTCCTTCCCCGGGCGCTTCCTCCGGATACGCGGACAAGTCGATTCCACACGCAGATCCCGGTTCAAAGGTCAATACTTTACCCGGGCTAACAATGCGAGCCCGAATGAATGCTTTCGCTAGCAATGGATTAACAAAAAGCACGTGAGTCGCAAACCCGCAGTTGAGGCGTTCTATTACCCAGAACACCGATTTCAAGATCCATGATGTTCCCCAGTAGGCAGATCCGTGGTTGTGATAGATACGGATAGGTACGTTTGCCATCCTTGCTGCCACCAGCGGTATTACTCCCCCTCTTGTCTGGTGAGCATGTACGCATCTGGGCCGTATTATCAGAAATTGCCGCCACAAACTGAGTCCTCTCCAAATAATCGCTATAGGATTTACAACGATATTAAAATAAGCCAATCTTTTCCTGGCCCCAATCTTTGCAACGAATCTGTCCGTGCCGATTCCTGGTTCAGTCCATAGTTCCGCATCAAATCCTGCTACGCTCAATTCTTTGACGATTGGGTCAACAAAGCGCAGTCCGCTTAGTGGATTCGGAATGAGGTGAATAACTGTCTGCCTATCTTCTATACTCTTCATCGCCGATTTCCTGCGCAACCTTGTCCGAGAGGAAACCACGGAAGCGCAAGGAGGACCCAAAGGTGCCTCCAATGAAGACTATCGATAAACAGACTATTAACCAGCGCTCCACACAAAGCGGAGAATATTAGGATACACTCATGCTGCTGTAATGACGTATTCACTCTCGCGCCGCGAAAGGCCCGAAAGGCTGTCATAGTTACAAAGCTAACAAAGAAAAAGAAACCGCCCCAACCGTTCTCCGAAAAGAGTCGAAGATACAGATTATGCGTGGCGTATTGGAAAACTACCTCAGATTGGCCCGGCCCAATTCCAAGCGGATTTATTAATCCTGCCTGTAACGCCATTGCTTGGGTTAAAAATCGCTCTTCGTCGTAAGCCTGCAATGATACGCGTTGGGCAAGTACAGCATTGAAATCTGATTGACTAACTACATAAATGAGAACTACCGCAATAAGCAACATGACTTTTAGAGCGGAACTGATCCTACCTTGCAGCGTAAACTTGCGAGACATCAATAAAAATACAGCCATAGTTATCAAATAATTTGCCCACGCACCTCGCGATAGACTTAAAACTATGCCGATGGCCAATGCCAAAGACACAAATAACCAAAGGATTCTTTGCGCCCGATCGCATTGATCACTTTTGATAATGGCATACAAGGCCGGAGGAACTAGAAACGCACCGAAGACATTTGGGTCCTTAAACAGCCCCACCGCCCTTCCTTCTCCCCAGACAAACCACTGGGCCGCTATAGGGAATCCAACGGCAACAAGTGACGTGATCGCCGTAGAAACAGTCGCCGCCATTACCCAACCAGTTAAGACTCCCTCTACACCTTTTCCGCCAAACCGACCAAAGAAACCCACAAAGAATCCCCACGACATTACTAAATAGGCCGTGAGGCCAAGATAGGCGAGTCCTCTTACGAAGTCGGTCGAGAATGCCAACGAGATTAAGTTTGTTAATAGAAATAAGCTTAAGAGGAAAAATGGCGCAAATAGATATTTACGATATCGCAGTACTGACGTAGCTAATCCAACTGCGAAACATCCCGTTAACAAGATATCGTAGGGTGCCGGTTCATTACGTACGATTGCACTTAAAAGCATTAGCAACCAAATAATGAACAGGTATGCGTTGTTCATAGGTGCAACGTCACAACTGTCTTAGCAGTGGTCCTCGAAAATAGTAAGCGATTAAGGGAGGCATTCGCTTTTATGGGCGGCTGAGGCGTCTGATCAAAGGAGCAAGGGAACGGTTATACGCCCTGTACGAAACGCTCGCCGCTGTCCAGAGCGACTAGACGCCTGCTGACCTGTCCAAGCGCTTCAAGGTGTTTCCGATCTAGATTGCACAGCAAAGCGCCCAGCTGCTCGTACGCGCAGCGGAAGTCTTCGCTAGTGATGCGGAGAAGGGGACACCAACGGGTCCAATCATAAAACGACTTGCACGTCAACATTGGGCAGCTGACGCTGGAGAGCGGATTCTTGTCCGTCGTCGTCTTCGGTCGTACCGGCGATGCGAACGTCAACCGATGGTTGAGCGCGGGCACAATCTATCGGTGAGCCGTCACGCAGAGTTCGTGAAACTTGCGCAAGAAAGCATGTACTACACTGCCACGACCCCTCGGCGACGCCGATCTTACGCTGATTCCAAGCATCGACCAACTGTACCTCGACTTCCCATTCGCAGGCGCGCGGATACTGCGCAACTTGCTCAAGCGCGAAGTCCATGTCGTCCGTCGCAAGCACGCCGCCATCTTCATGCGGAAGTTGGGGATCGAAGTGCCCTACCGACGTGAGAACACTAGCAAGCGCGATCTCACACACCCGGTATTTCAGTATCTCCTGCGAGGCCTTGCGATCGAGCGGCCGGCCCGAGTCTGAACAATTTGTGTCATCCACATCCCGATACGGCTCGGATTCGCTCACCTCGCTGCCGTCGTGGATTAGACGACGTGTGAAGGGGAGGAGGTAACCCGTCCGGCTACAATAGCGTCGCCGAAGCGCACGTATGGGCCAATCGTTAATTCGGGTTCTACAACGCCCGACGCCCACATTCGGCCCTTGACGCACGCCTCCTCGATGTTGCTTACTTCAGCGCTGCCGAGGTGAAAGAGGTGGCCTGAGCGCGAACCCCATAGATATTCTTCAATCCGCAAAGCCTCCACTTACTGAACCCTTAAAGCCAGGCTTAGGGAAGGTCTGAACAAGTAGCCACGAATGATCGCGACGACGGTGAATTCGGTTCGAGGGCGGCAATCGGGCGCGAATGCGCGCTTTTGTGCCGCCCGCTTGGGCTCTGAGCGAGCCTATTTCCCGGTTCTGGGCGCACTACGTCCCTTGAAGTCGCAACAGTCGACGACGCACCATATACAGATTCGCCAGAGCACAGGCGACGAAGAGCCGGTTGGCATTCTTCATGATGCCGCGGTAGCGAACCTTGGTGAAACCGAACACACGCTTGAGGATGCCGATGGCGTGCTCCACGCGTGCGCGCACGCGGGAGCGCGCGCGATTGAGGAGGCGCTGGCGCGGCGTGAGGTAGCTGTAGCCGCGACCGCGCTTTTGCGTGAGGTCCTTCGCTCCCGGAGCAAGGGCTTCGATCAGCTCGGTTTGCCCTGCGTAGGCGCTGTCGCCCCAGACCTGCGTCTCCCGCCCGTGAAGCAGCTCAGGCAGCATGGTGCTGTCGTGCACGTTGGCCGCGGTGGCCGCCATCGAGTGAATGAGCTTGTGCTTCTTGTCCACGCCCACGTGCGCCTTCATGCCGAAGTACCACTGGTTGCCCTTCTTGGTCTGATGCATCTCGGGATCGCGCTCGCCGGAAGCGTTCTTGGTCGAACTCGGCGCGCTGATGATCGTCGCATCCACGATCGTCCCGTTGCTCACCTTCATGCCTTTGGCCTGGAGGTGGCGCCCCACCTGCTCGAAGAGCTTCTTGCCCAGATCGTGCCTCTCCAGCAGATGGCGGAAAGTGCACACCGTGGTCTCATCGGGAGCGGGCTTTCGACCCAGGTCCACGCCCGCAAACGTGCGCATCGCAGCCGAGTCGTACAGCGCTTCTTCCACCGCCGGGTCAGACAGGTTGAACCATTGCTGCAGGAAGTACACGCGCAGCATCAAATCGAGATCGATCGGCGGCCGGCCGTTGCCCGCCTTGGGATACACCGGCTCAATGAGCGCACACAGCTGCGCCCACGGCACGACGCGATCCATCTCGGCCAGAAACTGCGCGCGCCGCGTCGTCTTGGCGTATTTCTCAAATCCGGAACCAGCCAGCGTCATCTGCTTGTTCTTCATCCTCGTCCCTCGTCCTTGTTCATAGAGCGCCAATACGCTGTCCTTCAGACAAGTACACAGGGGACTTGTTCAGAGATTCCTTAATGAACCGTGCCACTTCTTCCGTTTTCCTAAGTAATTAAGCCTTGCCCATGCAAACCAGTACCTTAAACAAAATATTGTCAATCACTGACTGACGATATACCCCAGAACCGGCGGCATACCTTACCCTCTGAAGTACTCCAGGACTTTTTATAGCCGTTAAGAAATCCTCAAGCACCGCGCGTCTATATGCAGGTAGGGAGTCTCCGAAGACCAGCAGCAACTCTTTTGCTTGGTCAAACACCCTCAAATGGTAAGCACTCTCCTTAAACCGTACTAGCCTCCTCCACCATCGCTCGATACCGGTGGAGGCTCCGAAAACATTTGTCGCGTGCTGCCGATATTCCAATGTGGCTTGCCCGTCGTAGATTACATGCCCCAACGCTGCGAGAACTAAGTACGTCCACCAGTCGTATGAAACGATATTTTCTACATTCGGCAATCGGCTTATCAACAATCGTCTTGCAGGCTTGTTGAGCAATATTGTGCATCCAGGGGCGATGTTCTCCACTAAAGCATTCTCAAAAGAAGGGCCCCGCGAAGCAAGCGGAGAAAAAGAACATAACTGTAAACTTTCGTCGACGATTCTCACGCGACTGCAATACATCCCGGGTAACAACTTGCCTGCATCTGGCAGCATGCGAACAGCTCGCACAACTTTATCAGCATCCCATACATCATCTTGGTCGCAGAAGGCAAAAAATTCTGCTTCATCCGGTGCTAACCGTAGTAGTTCAAAAAAACTTGTGTTAACCCCAATATTGTTGCCCACCAATAAATCAATATTTTTGTGATTTCGAGCATAAGAATCGAGGATTGATAGGGTAAGATCGGTAGACCCATCATCTCGAATAAGAATTCGCAAGATGCAAAGCTTTTGTCTTAGGAGACTATCCAACAGATCGCGCACATATCTCGCGCCATTAAATGTCGAAAGCATTACGCAAACTAATGGCGGCTTCGCGTGTCGCTGTAAGGAATTTTCACCAAACATGAGCGCCGCTGAATCGCTCATTGTAAGTTCCTAGAAATGGCCTCGAGAAATTAGACAAAAGCTTAATGCATTGCACTTGCAGGCCGAGACTACACTTATTCAGTTGTTTGAATCCGTAAAGCTACTTCTCATTTCTTCTCTCCGACAAGGACTAGTTCCTCGCCATAATCTTTACGAATTGAAGAAATACCCCATGCTATCCAAGTCAACGCCTCATTGCCAAATAACGAACAGCTTTGTATGCCTTTCCCACGACGCAGCAAGTAACTTTGGTAAAAGGATTGAGATCCACGACCGCTGCCCTCACATTGGGCTACCGAGAAGCCAGCTTGCTTTGCAAGACGACGAAGACTTCTACTCGTAAATAGATAAAGGTGCCGGGGCGGTTCCAAACCACGCCAATCGCCACGGAAAAGTCTGTGCCCGAATGACTCCACATTTGGCGTATAAGCCACAACAACTCCTCCACGCTTGAGGAGTCTATAACACTCCGTCAGAAATCCCGATGGGTCACTGAAATGCTCAATAACGTGATTTGAAACAATGGCGTCAAAAGTGCCATCTGAGTATTGCAATTCGCGCAGGTTTCCTAACTTCACGTTTAGACCGCGAGCACGTGCTCTGTCTACGACCATCGGATCTACTTCTACGCCCTCAGCGACCCAGCCAAGCGCACTCAGACGCCTCAACGTCTCCCCTGACCCAAACCCGACTTCCAGCAACCGTCTTCCGACTCTTACCGGCAGTAACATCGCACGGGCCTTCGCATCGGCAATACGTCCAGGGCTTAAGTACAGCATGTAGCTAAGGAGCCGCGGGAGGAATCCTATATCATTAGTTACGCCATCGTATTTTCGACTTGCGAATGCCGTTATTGCGTCGCCGTAGACGTTTTTCAGTCTTGATCGAAGTGTTGAACCTTCATTGTCATCGTGTGTGTAATAGTTCGTATAAATTTGCGCGATTTCCTCATCGATTGGTCGGGGATCCAACCAGTGCGTACCGCAATCAATATCCTCACATTTTCTGATGCTCCATCGGCCAGGAGTGCCGAAAAGTCGATCTTGTAAGCATTCATAAACGTATTTCCCACAATTACCACAGACGATACAGCGTGGCCGCGCCACCATACTGATCCGTTCGGCCTCGACAATTTCTGGATTACTCTTCATTTCCTTCTTTTGAAATACTAAATATCCAACTCGCAACTTCCCTCATATCTTTACCCAGTACAATCCACCAAGAAGCGTATAAAAAAGCAACCAAGAAAACTGCGAATACCTGTATCTTGATAGCAACCGATACCAATATTGGAGTCACTAGGGCGAGTGTTGACACAGTCACATATGTAGCCAACGATTTGTTGGTAGTCCACCTACCCCCAAGCATGCGACTAGCCGATACAAACAATAGAATGGCATCAACTAACACACGTGCAGTCCATACGAAAGCTGCACCAACAATGCCAAAATACTGCAAGCCTAACCATAGTGCCCCAAGGTAGAACGGCAACTCGATCACATGAATTCTTGCAGTGACGTCGGGGCGTCCATTGGCCTGTATTAATGCAAAGGGGAAATTGGCTAGACTATTGATGAGAACTCCTAACGCAAGAAGCTGCAGCACTAGTGCCGCCTGAAACGCAAAATCTCGTCCCAACCAAGCATTGAGTCCTTCTTTTGCAAACGTCACCACCGTCAACACTATAGGAAAGAGGATGAGATAATTGTATTCAATGCCACGTCGGTATAGCATCCGCGCTCTTTCGACATCTTTTCCTATGCTTGCTGCAAGCGCGGGAAACAATACACTTGCCGTAGAAGCAGGGACTATCCACAACTTCGTTACCATCTCATATGGTATCGAGTAATATGCGACCGCAGTAGTGGATATCAGAATCCCCATTAAGAATCGATCCATGGAGACCATTGCTGGACCGAGAATATTGCTAACCGTCATCCAGCCTCCGAACTTAGCGAGAGACCGAACATGTGTCTTCACGAACTTATATCCTCGCCACCCTTCCACTGTTTTGCGACAATTTCTGTAGAATGCAATTGTCACAATCATCCGCGCCGCAACGATGGTGCTAACTGCTAAGGCAAGGTTGTTTGATAACGGAAGAACCAGTAGCGGCCCCAAAAGCATTGAGATGCCCAAGAGCGCTTTTATTACATTCACTATAGCGAATCGCTGGTACGCTTCAAGAACAGCCCGAAACATCGTGCTGCTAAGAACAAACGGTAAAGATAATGCAAGCAGGTAAAACGCCGCGCGCGCTTCGCTGTGTAGTTCAGGAGGGATACGAAATATCCCGTTTACTAATAAGGGGACACATAACCAGACGATAACAGCTCCAATCACTCCAAACGCCGATACCAATATGATGGCGGTACTTATCAATTCTGGTATATGTTTTATATTATTTGCCCCAAGGCGTTGTGCTACTAACTGCGTCAACGCGCGGCTAAAACCGAGATCGAATAGACTGAGATAACCTACGAGCATCCATCCGAAAGCAAGAACTCCGAAACGATCGGTTCCTAACCCTTGCAGGAGGGGCGGTATCGCCACTAACCCCACTAACAACGGCAGTCCAGCGCCCAGGAAATTCCATAAAATGTTTCGGGTCAAGCTTACCTTGGCCGATATTGGCAAGATGCTAGTTTTATCTGTACGCATTTGAAGCTCGTTAGGCAACGGTTGGGTGCCCCCACCCCGAGACAACCTCCCAGAAGCCTAGAGGGTAACGCCAATGTCGAATGAAATTCGGGCGTAACATCTCACCAATCAATCAACGTTTTCTTAGAACCGATCACAAACTCGTTAACAGCGTGAAGGTGCGTGCCTATAATCGTGCTCATGCTGCGCTTGAGCGACGAGCAAGGGAATCGAACCCTGGACCATTTTCCCGAGGAGAACACTCCGGAAGGCCGGGCCGGGCGCAAGCCAATACCTACGCGCGCCGTGCTCAAGGACGTTCTGTAGATTCTGAACACGGTGTCCACGGCACATGCTGCCGCAGTGCAACCCGAACTACAAAACGGCCCATCGGCGCTTCCAACTATGGTGCCGACAAGAGGTCTCGCGCGGCATTCTGATCGCTCTGGCCAATGAGCTTCGCAGCCAGGGCGCACTCGACGAGTCGGAGTGCTTCATCGACGCCAGCTTCAGCCCGGCCGAAGGTGGCTGCGAAGCGATCAGCAAGGCCAAGCGCGAGAACCTTGTGGGCGACCGCGCCTACGACAGCAACCGGCTCAACGAGTGGCTGCGCCGTGAGGGCATCGAAATGACCGCTCCGCATCACTCGATCAAAAGAAGCGCAAGACCCAAGACGGCAGACGGTTGCGCCGGTATGGGCGGCGGTAGCTTGTTGAACGCTTCTTTGCATGGCTACAGTGGAAACGTCGGCTACGCGTTCGCTGGGAATACTACGCAGCAAACTTTTTCGTTTTTTTTCAACTAGAGACGATCTCCATCCTGCTCAGACAATTTTGAGATAAGTTCCCGACAAGTCCGAATTACAATCGAACCGCGAAAACCGGCCGACTTTAGCCAACGGCAGTGCCACTTTTTCCACCTCGGAAACGTTGGCGAAAACATGCGTCGCCAGAAGGCAATGGGTTTCAGCCGTTCTCGAAAGGGACACTAAGCGTTACTTACCAACTTAGGTAGCTGCGAAACCGTTGCAATTGGAGTGACTGCTCCGGGTTACGCTTTGCTATTTCCAGCGCCTCGGCGACAAAAATCCAAAGCATAGCCACAAATACTCCCGCTAATGCTGTCAATACTGCAATCAAAAGTCGCCAAGGTTTGGACTTTTTTTCCGGGGCAACAGCGCGATCCATTACCTGGATCAACGTCGCGTCTCTCGCTTCATCGATCCTTGCGATCTCGTACTGCTTCGCCAATAACTCGAACAGCGTTTCGTAATATTTCACGTCCCGAAACCGTCTTAAATATTCCATTCCTTCTTGCGGTGCCTTTCCAACCGCCATAAGGACATCCCCAACCTCTCCCGCATCACCTTTTGACACTCTTGCCAATTGGACCCGTAAACCCGCCAGTTCTTCTTGCGCTCGGACGAGATCTGGATTGTCTTCGGTCGCAAAGGTCTTGAGCGCCTGGATCTGCACTTCCTTCGCTGCAATCTGTGCCCGTAAACCTGCCGCCGCAGAAATAGTGAGACCCGCCTGCCCTTGCGGACTGACGATCCCTTTCTGACGCTGATAGCTTGCAAGCACTGCTTCGGCCTGGGTCAAATCATCCTTTGCCAGCTTCAACTGCTTCTCGAAGAAAAGGCGCCGCTGTCCCGCTTCACCTACCGCCAATTTCAAGGTGAGTTTCTCGAGTTCCTCGACATATGCGTTAGCCATGTCGGCCGCACGCTTCGGATTCTTGTCGTCCACTTCGACGGTAATGACCCCGTCCCTGCTCGCTGCAATGTCGACGTTGCCCGCAAGGTACTTGCGCGTATCCTGCATGTACTCCTTTTCGTACACCTTCTTGAGATTGAACCGCTCGATGATCGCATCCGCAATCGTGCGGCTCTTGAGCATCGCGACGAAGATATCGCTGGGGTTCTTCAGACCGAGCGCTTGTGAAGCACCGCCACTCAACGCGCCAAGCTGGCCGAGAATCGCGACTGCGTTCGACTGCGACTGCTGCGGGGGAAGAATCTTTGCCGTGGCGGTGTACCAGTTCGGCATCAGGAGAGTGATGCCGGCGGCGAGGATTGCCGCGATGAGGGGAAGGCCCAAAACCAATCGCTTGTGCTTCGCGAGGACGATCGCGATATCAAGCAGACTGATTTCATCGTCCGATGAATAGTGCTCGGTGCTCGGGGCTCGGGACGGGCCGCCTTCGGCGGCGGACTCAGGACTCGGTGCGAGGTGCTCAGACATAAAGGCGGGACTCGGGACGAGGCACGCTATCGCGTGCGGACTCGGGACTCAGTTATAAAACCAGTGCTCGGTGCGCGGGACTCGGAGCCACCGGAGGCGGAGGACTCGGGGCGATCTTCAGACATAAAGGTAAGACTCAACCCGGACCAGCGGGGTGGGCGCAACCGACGAAGGGAAAAATTCGAATACCGTGCCCGTGCAAAAGCAAAGGCCAACGAGCCCGCGCGATATGACCGACCGCAATGACTGCATTTGCCCCCCCAGACGCCTTTCCCCGCCGCTACCTTGCGTCGCTCGTCCCGGCGGCTCGCTCAGTGGATTCTATAGGCGCACGCCGGCCATTGCCAGAGGGGAACGGCGGTGTTCAGTGCGAGAAAAGCAGTGAATGGAAGGGTGTGGGGCTTCTCTGGAGACTATAATCAGCCGGACGTTGAAGGAGTAGCAGATGAAAGTACCATTTCGATGAAAAGTCCGATGCGATTTACTTCCGGCTCGACGATTCAAAGATCATCGAGTCCGAGGAGGTGAAGCCGGGCGTCATCCTGGATTTCAACGAAAATAACGAAGTTGTCGGAGTAGAAATTCTCCGGGTCGGGAAGCGCGTACCCTTGGAAGCATTAAAGCAGATGAAATTCGAGGTTGCGTAAGGATGAATCTGAGGACTCAGACATAAAGGCGGGACTCGGTGCGCGGGACTCGGGACTCAGTCATAAAACCAGTGCTCGGGACGGGCCGCCTTCGGCGGCGGACTCGGGACTCGGTGCGCGGGACTCGGGACTCAGTCATAAAACCAGTGCTCGGGACTCGGTCATAAAACCGGTACACGGTGCTCAGTGCTCGGTGCTCAGAGCCGCCGGAGGCGGCGGACTCGGGCCTCGGAGCGAGCGGAGCTGGCGGACTCAAAAGACGGTGACTGGTAATTGGGTAAGTCTCAGCGTTCGTTGGACGGTCATGTATCAGCGTTCCTTGGACGGTTTTTTTGTAATGTGAGGCTTTTCCGAACAAACTGAACATGGCTAAAAAACATCGAGTGAGCGCCGCCGTCGGGCGATGGTCAAGGCGG
>DASREJ010000296.1:0-4596 GCA_035652115.1 Bryobacteraceae bacterium | reverse complement strand
AAAGCCGTTCCGGGAATCGAGGTCTTTGGCGGCATCACTTTGAATTTGTCTGTGGGAGGAATGAATCCGTTCGTCGTAGAGCACATGGCGTCAGTCACCGGAGGGTGGGGCCGCTTTGTGTGGATGGGGTCCTTCGATACCGAGCAACAGGTGACCTATGACCGCGCTTCAAGGCCGTGCGTGAGAATCTCGTGCGGCCATCAGCTCCTGCCCGAAACGGCGAGGGTTCTGGATGCCATCGCCAAATACAAACTTGTTTTGGCTACCGGCCATTCCACACCGGAAGAAGATCTGCTGTTGATTCGTGAAGCTCGCAAGCGAGGCATCGCCCATATAGTGGTCACGCACGCGATGATGGCTCCCATTCATATGCGGCTCGATCAAATGAAGGAAGCCGCTGATTTGGGCGCCTATGTCGAATTCGTTTATAACGGCCTGATTGGGCCGCACAAAGAATTCGATTTAGCCGACTATGCCGCAGCGATTCAGAGCTTGAGTCCTGAGTTTTGTATCTTAGCAAGCGATCTCGGACAAGCGGTAAATCCACCTCACACCGAAGGTCTTCTTGCCTTCTTTGATGGCCTGAGAGAGCGGGGAATTCCGCAATCGGCCATCGACCGGATGTCGAAAGAGAACCCCGCCCGTTTACTGGAACTCGAGTAAACGATCCACTCAGAAGATCAATTTCAGCGAAAGTGTAACGCTGCGCGGATTGCTGGAAAAGACCTGATCCCACTGTTGGAACACCGACGATTTCGGATCGAAGCTCGTGCGCGCAAGTTGTCCGGCGACGCTATTCGGTGAGTACTCGGTAAAAGTAGTGTCATCCAGGAAGCCGCCGGTGTATTGCGGATGGTTGAACACATTAAATACCCGAATCGCGAACTGCGCCTTCCAGCGTTCTGTGATGTCGATTCGCTTGGCCAGCGTCAAATCGACATCGTTGATGGGGTTGAGCGCGATGAGGCTGCGGCCGCCGCTCGGTAGTGTGCCTTGCGGCGCCGATACATATCGCGCATTAGGATTCGTGGCCGCGTAAGCGACAGTTTGGCCTGCGCTATTGGTTAGCGCCTGAACGCCAGATCCTAGTCCGGGATTTCCGGCGGGATTGATGAACACCCGATCGGGAGCGCTATCGGCGTTTAGGTTGGAATCGGTCTCGCTCTGCGGCGTGATGAGCGTTCCGGTTTGATAGATGTAAATCGGTGCGACTTCCCAATTGCCGACCAGGTTTCTCAAAAACCAATTGCGGTTCTTCCACAGCGGCATGTCGTAGATCATTTCGAAGGAAAGCCGCTGCCGGTGATCGAGAGCTGAGCTGGCGCGCTCGGTGGACATGTTCTGGGAATCCTGCGGCCGTCTCGGCGTGAAGACGGTGCTCGCCACCGTCGCTGTGGAATCGTCGATAGCATGGCTCCAGGTGTAAGCGCCGAGAAATTGCAGCCCGTTCGAAAATCGTCGTGTCAACGAGTTCGCGAGACCGTGATAGGTAGAATTGCCAATCGGCATGAATGCCGTGATAGGCGTATTGGGATTGCTAAATCCAGCCGCTGCGTATGCCGGCACAATGTAACCGCCCGCATTGAAGGCGGATTGAAGCGTGCCGAGCGTGTTAGTTAATGAGTTCAGCGTGGCTTGGCTCGGTGTGCCAAAAAACACAGGCAGCGCATTCTGAGCATTCACCACAGGCTGCCGGTTTAACTGAACTTGGACCGGAAGGAACAGCCCACGATTGCCGACGTAGCGTGTCTCGAAGGTGTAATTGTTCCCGAAAACATGCTGTACTCCCAGATTCCACTGAATGGACTCGGGCCGTTTTTGGTCGGGAATGAAACCTTGCGTCTGTAGTCTTGCCTCTTGCACGGTCAGGGCTCCCACGCTCGCATTCGGCGGGATGCCGCCGTTTGCCAGAAAGCCGCTCTTATCTTGGCCGGTCACGTCTACAGTGGTCTGGAATTGAGGCGGCAGGCTGAGAGTCCCCAGGTTGTCGTAAAGCACGTCGTAATTGATTCCAAAGCCAGCTCGTATCGACGTTGTCCCGCTAGTCCCGGGTGAATAAGCCAGTCCGATGCGGGGCATGAAGTTGGTGGTCTGTGGTTGCGGCACTCCGAATCTAATTAGGCCCGGAACGCTCGCCGCTATGTTTTCCACTTGTGAGCGTTCGGAGTAGGGGACTGTCTGGTATTCATAACGCAAACCCAGATTGAGCGTCAGATTTGGCCGGATCTTCCAGACGTCGTTCCCGAAGAATCCGAGCAGCACTTGGTCGCCGTAGTAGACCACGTCGCCCAGGCCGCGTTGTGCGATGCCGTCAGGATTGTTATCGAACAGATAGTCGGAAAGGAAAGACCACTCATAATCACCTCGGCCGCGCTGCGTGAAGCTACTGGGCGAAATGGATTTCCAGCCATCAAATCCGAACTTCAACGAGTGATTGCCGCGCGTCCAACTGAGGTTGTCCGTTAATTGGTAGGTATTTTGAATCGTAAATTGCGGCGCGTTGGGGTCCGGACCCAAAGCGATGTTCAACTCGTAAATGCTGATATTCGGAAATGCATCCAGGCCGGGAAAGCTCTGGTCTTTTACCGGAATGAAGTCGGCGTACCTGTTGTATCCTAGCCGAAACTCATTTGTGAGAGTTGGACTAAATGTGTGGTACTCGGAAACCGTAGCCAGGTAATTATGCGTTGGGCGTACATCGAAAAACTCAGATGGAAAACCTTGGTAATCCAATAAGCCTATGCGATTAAATACATAGCGCGCGCGTAGCGAATCTTTGTCGGAGATGGAATAGTCGTACGAAGCAACGCCGCTATCCACGTTTTCCCAATTAGGCAGCACTCCAGCCACTTGTCCAACCGGAATGGTAACGGCCGCCGTCGTTTGAGTTCCCAGGCTTTCATTTCCTGGTCCCACAGTTACCGGACCCCCAAAAGGCAGGGTGGCCGGACTGGATGCTGCGGGCGCAACGCCAAGATACTTCTTTAATTCGGCCAGGTTAGTTTGATTAATTCCAGGCATGGCTGCAAGAGTCGCATATGCGGCATTGGTCGGAACGTAGTAGTAAGTGGAAAGAGCTTGTCCGATGGTGTTGTACTCCCAATCGACGAAGAAGAACATTTTGTTCCTCTTGATGGGGCCGCCGAGGGTTCCGCCAAAGCGATTGTTATCGAATCGTGGATGCAAGGCATTGCCGGACACATAGTTCAAATTGTCCGCGGCGTTCAGATTTTTGTTCTGAAAGTATTCATAGAGGATGCCATGAAACTGGTTCGTGCCACTTTTGACAACCTGGTTAAACTGCCCGCCCGAGGAATGCCCAAAGTCGGGCGAGAATTGGTTCTGCAGTACGGTAAATTCCGCCACGGCATCGTTGGGGACAGTTACTATTGGTCCCGTAGTGCTCTTCTGATTGTCATCAATGCCTTCGATGGTGAAATTGTTGTTTGTGGGGCGCTGGCCGCCAACGGACGGCCCAACTCCATAGCCGATACCGCCGCTCGATGCCACGCCTGCATTTAGTAGGGAGAGGTTGATCACGCCTGAGGTGCCGGCCGCCATGGACAAATCTTCCGACTGTCTCGACTCGAATGTAGTTTGGACCTGGGCCGTTGTCGTATCGATAGCTGGAGCGGCGGTGGAAACTTCAACGCTCGTTGAAGTCTTTTGCACTTGAATTGTTACGTTCGATGTCACTGTTTGATTCAGCACCACCGACACGTTGGTTACTTCCGCGGTTGCGAATCCCGGGGCTGACACGTGAAGTGTGTAGGTTCCCACCGGCAGGTCGGGGACACGATATTGCCCGCTTGATGTAGCGACCGTGGCTTTCGTGACGCCAGTGCCGGTATTCAGGGCGCTTACGGACGCGTTAGGAACGGTGGCGCCCGATTGATCGTAAATGGTGCCGGCGATATTTCCGCTCGTGGATTGCGCCGGTCCTATCGTGGCCCACAACATTGCCATTGCGGCGCCCAGCATCGCCGGTTTCCAGAACTTGTGTAAAGCAACAGTTTTCATTTTTATCCCCGTATGCACATGTGGTAAATAAATCGTCACGTGCATTTCTTTTATGTAGGAAATTTACAACTGGTTAGGAGGAAAATGACCTAACTTTTGAATCACTCGTATGAACGTAGAAGTGAGGTCGAAAATCGCAAGTTACTGAGCTAGTCAACATCACTGTTATCAGGCAGTTACATCGTTACGCGCTAATGTTAAAGAGAATAGCTCGAATAACCAGGTGTCGTTAGTAATTTTGCTTGCCTTTGTTGCCGGCCAATAAATCATTCGCGCCGCTTTTTCTATCCCGCTCAAATTAATCAATAAGTTATAACGCAGCTATTGAATCGATTTGCGGTTCAATTTAGCGTCGATGCAAAGGGAACTCATCCATGTGTTTTGCTCCCCCGCGCTCGCGCAGGAACCCTCATCCACTCGTGAGATTCTTGCTGGTTCTCGTTGGGTCCTCAGCGTGGCTGCTCGCCAATCCCCCGGCGACCGCGTTCGGGGACCTCAATGCGCGGGCGAAGCAAGCAGAACAAAGAGGATCGTACGCCGAAGCTGAACAGCTCTTCAAAACAGCGCTGTCGCTAC
>DASREJ010000295.1:0-5296 GCA_035652115.1 Bryobacteraceae bacterium | reverse complement strand
CGCCGCCGCGCGAAAACGATCGTACTTAGGAAGACGGCGGCGAGCCAACCGTACGCGGGTTCGGGAACCGCAGCGACGGGGGCGATGGTGTATGCCGCTGTAAACACGGCGGGCGTGCGGTCCTGGAAAAGTCCTGAAGTTGTGCACGGAAATGACGTGCATCGGGCAAAGGCGGTCCGTGCCAGAGAGATATCCCTTGTGTCTATCGGCGTGACGCTACCACTAAGATTGGTGAATGTTAACGGCGAAAAGTCCACCGCTAATCCGCTCGGCGTGCCGCTTATGATCGAAATCGTCGCTGTTAGCGATGTCGGCGTATAGTCCGACGGATCGCTGAACGATAGCAGGACGGGCGCAGTGTCGCCGGCCATGGGCGAGTCAGACAGAGTGAAAGTACCTGACAGGGTCGAGCCGGCATGCACTGCCGAAAGGTCCAGGCTGATGGATTCAATAATGGCGGCCTGCGTCAAACCGGCCCCAGCAACAAGCAGCGCGAGCGGAAGAAATATTCTCATTTTCGTGGGCACCTTTGGGAGAGCTGACTTATGGTTCGGCCAGTCTATCACAGGATGGCGTTTACAGATCCGCGCCGGGCGCGCCTAGCTTGACGCTTGCAAACGTACACAACATATGAGAGTGAATCTGTGCTTTCGGAAGGTTGAGAGACAGAAATTGCTATTAATGTTCGTTGGCGTCCCCAAGGGGATTCGAACCCCTGTTATCGCCGTGAAAGGGCGGTGTCCTAGGCCGGGCTAGACGATGGGGACGCTTCTGAACTGCGGACGGACTTCTTCAATTTACCAAAGCCAGCCAGGTTTGCTGCTGTTTGTCGCGTCGCGCGGGTCCTACAGCGTGTGCAAGTAAGCCAGAATGTTGGCTTTTTCGTCAGCGCTCAGCATGTCCGCATAGGCGGGCATGCCGTTTCCACCGTTGTTAATCTGCGCCATCACGTTATCGTCGTTCACCGGTTTTCCGTTCTGCAGCGTTTTCCGCTTGAACAGCCCTTGTAACGACGGGCCCATCTTCTTTTCCGGCGAGTCCACGTTGTGGCACATCGTGCACTGCTCAAAGCTCTCTTTGCCTTTGGCTGCATCACCCTTACCCTTCTGTCCGGTCGCTAAACCAGCCCATAGAGTCGTACACAATGCCACTGCACCCGTAACCGCCAAAACTCGTCGGATCATTTGTTGGTTCGCCGGCCCTCCTCGGAGCCGCTTGCACTTACAGTCTACAAGACGCGCTCAAGGTCAAAAAAGCGTCACTCGCGGCTAGTCCTGGCGATTCTACTTGGCCGTGCCGATCTGCGGAAAGTCGCCCCCGTTTGCCTGCGTGGCTTTGGCAGAAGCGGGCAGATCGATACTCGCAAGCGGAATCTTGCGCGTCCCGTGTTGTGCAAACGCCCAGAAAGAATCCCCCGTGACAGCGTAGTTCTGCACTTGCAACTGTTCGCCGCTGCGTAAGACCAGTGTCACGGGAATGGACGGCTGCGCCTCCTGCTGAGGTGCGGCGGGCGGCGGTGGATACCCTTGGCCGTACATCAAATCGTTGACCTGCGAAGTCAGCTTCTGCACCTGCTGTCCAATCGCCGCTTGATTTCTCATCATCGCGTCTGTCGCGGCATCTGGTCCATTGTCGTATCCAGGATCATCGTAGGGCGGTGCCGCCGAATAGTCCGTGCCTCCACTCAAATCGAAAGCCGGGTAGTAATAAGGCGCAACCACATAACTCCAAGGCAGCGGCCGATATTCACGCCGTGCGCGATTGTTGTTGGGATGCGAGTAAATGGGACTTGCGGCATAGCCGGGACGGGTCGTCACGCTATATCCTGGCCGGACCACCCCAAAGCCCGGGCGGGCGATTGCTGGCGCCGAAGAGCGCGACGTTGAGGATGGAAACGCAGACAAAGCTCCAGCGCCTATCGCTGTGCTCGAAGGCAACGGCGTGCCCGCACTGATAGGAGCGCCGCGCTGGGCCGGCAAGCCGGTTGCGCCGAAAACTCCCATCGTCACCGTGAACAGCAAAGTACGGCTGAAACTGTGCATACTCGCCTCTCTTTCAGATTAGCGTCATTTTCTACTTATGACGTTCACACTGATGTGACGTGCAAGCCGCCACCCGCGATTCATTTCCCGCTGCGCCGATACAATGAAGTACTTGCATGCGCATTGCGTTGGCCCAGATCAACAATACGGTCGGAGATTTGGCAGCAAATGCAGCGAAAATCCTGGACTTCGCCCGCCAGGGAGAGCGTGCCGGGGCGGAAGTCATTGCCTTTCCCGAATTGGCCTTAACAGGTTATCCTCCCCGCGATCTGGTCGAAAAACACTCATTTTTAGAGCGCACCGAAGAAGCACTTCAGAACATTGCTGCTGAATCAGTAGGTATCAACGCGGCTCTCATTCTTGGATACGTCGGCCGCTCGCCGGAAAATTCAGCGATTCGTTCGCAAAATGCCGCTGCCGTTATCGAAAATGGCAAAGTCGTTTTTCGCCAATGCAAAATGCTATTGCCCAATTACGACGTTTTTGATGAAGCCCGCTACTTCCAGCCCGCGCGCTCGCAAACTATTTGCAATATTCGTAGCACGCCAGTCGCCATCGCCATCTGTGAAGACGCCTGGAACGACAAGCAATTCTGGGAGCGGCGTCGCTACTCTCGGGATCCCATCGAAGAACTCGTCAGCCAAGGCGCTGAGCTGATTGTCAGCATCAACGCGTCCCCTTGGAATATTGGTAAGCGCCGCCAGCGGCAAGAGATTTTTCAGGCGACTGCCCTCCGTTTCGGGCTGCCGCTTGTCTATGTCCACATGGTCGGCGGAAATGATCAACTGGTATTCGATGGGTCGAGTTTTGCCATGACACCGGACGGAGAAGTTGCCGCGGAAGCAAGGGCCTTTGCCGAAGATCTCATCGTTTTCGATAGCTGCACCGGAGCGGGTGACAATCATGGCGACGATCTGTCTGCGGAGGAGGCCGCTTATGAGGCGCTCGTCCTCGGCACCCGCGACTATATACGCAAGTGCAGCTTTCGCACCGTTCTAGTTGGCTTGAGCGGCGGCATCGATTCGGCTCTGGTCGCGACCATCGCGGTGGATGCAGTCGGTAAAGAAAACGTCATTGGTGTCGGCATGCCCGGACCTTATTCGTCCGAACACAGCCTCACTGACGCGCGCGACCTGGCTCATCAACTCGGCATCCGCTTTGAGTTGGTGTCCATCGGATCGGGCTACGAAGCGATGATCCAAACTCTGCATCCCCTATTTGCCGGCTTCAATCCCGACACCACCGAAGAAAATCTACAATCGCGCCTGCGCGGAATGGTTTTAATGGCGTTGTCAAACAAGTTTGGTTCACTTGTTTTGACCACCGGCAACAAAAGTGAAATCGCGGTCGGCTACTGTACCCTTTACGGCGACATGTGCGGCGGGCTGGCCGTTATCAGCGACGTTCCCAAAACCATGGTTTATCGTCTTGCGCGCATCGCAAACACGCGCTATGAGCGGCGTGGCCTGCAGGCTCCAATACCGGAAAGCACGCTCACCAAACCGCCCTCTGCAGAATTGCGTCCCGATCAAAAAGATACTGACAGCCTTCCTGAATACGACGTGCTGGACGCGATCCTGGAAGATTACATCGAACGTTACCAATCGGTCCCGGAGATCGCCGCTAACGAAGGCATTCCGGAGATTCTGGTTCGCGACATTGTCCGAAAAGTGGACAGAAACGAATACAAGCGGCAGCAGGCCGCGCCGGGGCTGCGCATCACCCGCAAAGCGTTTGGTGTGGGCCGGCGGTTTCCCATCGCACATAGGTTCACGGAATGAAACTTCTTCTGTTCCTCACGCTGACAACGGGTGGTTTGCTCGTTGTTCAGAGACCCGACATCCACACCGCCGCGCCGCAGCGGGTCGGTAAATTGCCCGGCGGTGGCTTTCTATTGAACAGCGGTTGGACCATTCGGCCCGCGGGTGAGCAGGTCCCGGTTGACACGCTGCCTATGAGCACCGCGGTGTCGAACAACGGTAAGTATCTGCTTGTCTTGAACGGTGGCTATAATCCACCCTCTATCAGCGTCATCGATATCGCGCGCAAGAAAGAACTGGGTCGTACACCGCTGCCCGATTGCTGGCTCGGCCTAACCGTCGCATCTCGCGGCGACAAGGTCTACGTGGGCGGAGGCAGCCAAGCTGCAATTTACGAACTATCGCTCGATCCGAATACCGGCGCTCTGACTCGTGCGCGAGAATTCGCGGCCGTTCCGGAAGGAAAGACTCGCGCCGATACTTTTATCGGCGATGTCGAACTGTCGCCGGATGCGCACTTGCTCTATGCCGCCGACATTTACAACGACGCCATATCGGTCATCAATCTGCAATCGGGTCAGATGATTGAGCACTGGAAAACCGGCCGCCGTCCCTATCGCATTTTGGTTTCGCCCGGCGGTAAGCAATTGGTTGTTAGCAGTTGGGCCGATGCGGCCGTCTACCAGCACGATGCGAATGCAGGCACTCTGCTCAATAAGGTGCGCGTCGCGCCACACCCTACAGATATGGTTTGGCTCAACCAGCCTGCTCCCACGGAAGAAGGTGCGCCCTCGTACCGTGCTCGCATCTTCGTTGCCGCTGCTAATACCAACAGCGTTTATGTTCTCGGCGTGGCGCAGGACGGCCAGTTGAGCTCCCTCGAGTCCATTAACGTGTCTCTGACCCCAATGCATCCGCTTGGGATGACACCCTCGGCCGTCGCGGTTGACAAGGCCGGAAGCAAACTCTATGTGGTCTGCTCGGACGCCAATGCGGTCGCGGTTGCCGATATCTCCGGCGATCATAGCCGCGTGCTTGGATTTATTCCGACCGGCTGGTATCCCACGGCTGTACGCTCTTTGGCCGACGATGAACTCGTAATTCTCAATGGTAAGGGTCTCGGCAGCGCTCCCAATCCCAAAGGCCCGAATCCTTCCGTTCGCCCCGCAACGGTTTATCAAGGTGGCAGCGCTCCACCGGCCATCGAGTATGTAGCGCACATTCAAACGGGAACGGTCGCGTTCTTGCCTGCGCCGAATGACGAACAACTCAGCGCGTTTAGCGCCACGGTCATACAAAACTCGCCCTATCGCGATGACATGCTCTACGGCCCTGTCACAGACGATCAACAAGCCTATTTCTCAGCTACCGCCGATCACGCGTCGCCCATCAAGCACGTCATTTATGTGATCAAGGAGAACCGAACATACGATCAGGTCCTCGGTGATATGTCGCGGGGCAATGGAGATAAATCTTTGGTTCTGTTTGGAGAGC
>DASREJ010000294.1:0-30231 GCA_035652115.1 Bryobacteraceae bacterium | reverse complement strand
ACATCAGTTCACGCCCGGCAAAGGCGCTCACTAGCATCAATAAGCTGGATTGCGGCAGATGAAAATTGGTAAGCATTGCACCTGTCGCGCGGAAGTGAAAGCCGGGATGAATGAACAGATTGGTTTGCCCCTTCGTCTCATGAAATCCGCCGCGCAGGAGCGCGGTTTCAACGGTTCGCACACTGGTAGTTCCCACACAGAAGAGGCGCTTCGCCACGCGCATTACGGCGGCGTCTGCCTCTGTGATCGCAAAATGCTCTTCATGCAATCGAATATCAGCTAGATCATCGCGGCGAATCGGCGCAAATGTGCCAAGGCCAACATGCAGCGTGATGTATGCGATCTGAGCCCCAGCGATGCGGCACTGATCCAGCATTTCAGGAGTGAAATGTAGGCCGGCAGTCGGCGCTGCGACGGACCCGCGTTGTTGCGCGAAAACCGTTTGGTAGCGTTCGCGGTCTGCTGCTTCGGGCCGTCTATGAATGTAGGGCGGCAACGGCGTTTCAGCGAGTTTCTCAAGGATCGACGCAATGGGCTCATTAGACATCAGATGAATCGTGCGCTCGCCAAACTCTCCCTCCGATAGAACTTCCGCCTCTAATTCTTCACTGAACAAAATTCGATCGTGCGCACGGACACGCTTTGCCGGCCGCACTAACGCTTGCCACTCGCTTTCGTCTTCGTTCAGCGCACGTGTCAGGAACACCTCGACATGTGCACCGTGAGTGCTGTTTCGGCGTCCGCGCAAGCGCGCCGGAAAAACTTTTGTATTGTTCAGGACCAGACAATCGCCTGGACGGATGTAATGATGGAAATTTGTAAAGAAATCGTCCCGAAACGACTGCTGAGACCGCGACACCACAAGCATCCGAGACGCCGAGCGGTCCGCCAGCGGTTCCTGAGCGATTAGCTCCTCGGGCAACTCATAATAGAAATCGGAAACTTGCGTCAAAACGTCATTCTAGGTATTGAGAGTTCGTGCGACGAAACTGCGGCCGCGGTAGTGGAGAACGGACGCGAGATTCGCTCCAGTATTGTCGCATCGCAGTTCGCCACCCACGCCAAATACGGCGGTGTGGTGCCGGAATTGGCATCGCGCGAACACCTGCGATCTATTGTGCCAACGGTGCGCGAAGCGCTCGACGTGGCGGGTATAACTTTTGAGGAGTTAGATGCAATTGCCGTGACGTCCGGACCCGGCCTGGTTGGCTCGCTGCTCGTGGGAGTGACTTACGCAAAAGCATTGTGTTTTGCGCGACAGCTTCCCCTCATCGCAGTAAATCACGTCGAAGGCCACATCCACTCGGTGCTGGTCGAGAATGCCGATATTCAGTTGCCCGCCGTCGCTTTGGTAGTGAGCGGTGGCCACACGCACCTGTTTGAAGTGCGAGAGTTAGGCAAATACAGGCTGTTGGGAAAAACGCGCGATGACGCGGCAGGTGAAGCGTACGACAAAGTAGCAAAGCTGCTCGGATATGGTTATCCCGGAGGGCCCGTCATCGACAAATTGGCTCCGTTCGGAAATCCACGTTCGATTAAGTTTACGTTGGCCCGCATGAAAGGCAACGAGCTTGATTTCAGTTTTAGCGGCCTCAAAACGGCGGTATTGCGTTGGACGGAAGAACACGACATACGCGACGAAGTAGCCCAACGCAAGCAGATGCGCAAAGCTACGACGGAAGATTGGCTGAGCGCGACTCCGCAACTCACGCTCGATCTGCTCGCGAGTTTCCAGAGAACTGTGATCGAGGAACTTCTGCGCCGGGCACTCGCAGCGGCAGAACAGATCGGCGCGGAATCGGTGTTGGTCGCGGGCGGAGTCGCTTCTAATGCAGGTCTTCGAAATGCGGCACAACAACAACAAGGTCTGACCTTTTACTTCCCTTCCCCAGGTTTATCGACAGACAATGCAGCCATGATTGCCGCTGCTGCATTTCCAAAATTGCAGCGCAAGGATTTTGCGGGGTTCGATTTAAAGGTGCAACCAAGCTTGCTGTTAGCCTGAAGTCATGGGTCCTCAGGCTCCTGGTGAGCAGCCGAAACTGCCAATTCCAGGTGTGCAAAATATCATCGCTGTCGGTTCCGGGAAGGGCGGTGTCGGTAAGAGTACCGTCGCGGTGAACCTTGCCATCACATTAGCCAAACTTGGATACTCGGTCGGTCTGCTTGATGCTGACGTATATGGCCCGAACGTTCCGTTGATGATGGGCGTCAGTGCAACACCCCACGCGATCGGACAGCGAATTCAGCCCTTGGAAGCCTACGGACTGCGGTTAATGTCGATGGGTTTTTTGAATCCAGGCGACAAGCCTTTGGTGTGGCGCGGCCCCATGCTGAACAGCGTCATTCAACAGTTTTTGCGAAATGTCGAATGGGGACCGCTGGATTATCTGGTGATCGATCTTCCTCCGGGCACAGGCGATGTGCAGCTTACTCTTATTCAAACAACGCCGCTGACCGGGGCCATTATTGTTACTACGCCGTCCGACGTTTCGCTTGAAGACGCTCGAAAGGCGGTTCACATGTTCGAGCAGGTGCGCGAACCTGTGCTCGGAATCGTCGAGAATATGAGCTACCTCGACCACAACGGCGAAAGGATCTACGTTTTTGGTAAAGGTGGCGGCGCAAGGACGGCCGAACTGATGAAGGTGCCGTTGTTGGCGGAGATACCGCTGGATCCTAAAACGCGCGAAGGCGGCGATACGGGCAAGCCGATTGCAGCCTGTAAAGAGCCGAATAGTCAGGTGACTGTCTTCGAACGGCTCGCGCGCACCGTTATCGAAAAAGCTGACGCAAGTAAACAGAAGGCCCGCCCGACGATAACGGTTGCGGACTAAGCGTCGGTACTACTGGGATCGGTTTTCAGCTTAGAACCGTAACTCCATTCCGTGAACGGACGCATGGTCACTACCATGTTGTCGCGTTCGTGCCAAGTGCCTCGGAAGAAATCCCGATTCATCGCAGCAATCACTTCCAACGGGATTTCTTTCGGGCATACGCCCGTACATTCACCGATATTGGTACAGCCGCCAAAACCTTCCCGATTCATCTGCGTCACCATGCGAATGGCGCGCAGATCCTGTTCAGGCTTGCCTTGCGGCAAGATTCCCAGGTGAGCGATCTTCGCACCGGTAAACAGCGCCGCGGACGCATTTGGACACGCTGCGACGCAAGCTCCGCATCCAATGCACGCCGCGGCATCCATTGCGCGATCCGCAGATTCCTTGGCCACCAGGATGGCATTGCCATCGGGAGCGCTGCCGGTGGAAACCGAAATGTAGCCGCCGGCCGCAATAATGCGGTCGAATGCGCGCCGGTCGACAACCAGATCTTTGATGACCGGAAACGCGCGTGCCCGCCATGGCTCTAGCACGAGTTCCGCGCCATCTTTGAAGTGACGCATAGTCAATTGACAGACGGTAGTGGCAGGCAGCGGGCCATGCGCAATGCCATTGATCATGAACCCGCATGAGCCGCAAATTCCTTCGCGGCAATCGTGCTCAAACGCGATGGGATCTTCGCCGCGTTCAATCAAACTCTCGTTCAGCACGTCGAGGCATTCGAGCATCGACATATCCGGATTGACGTTATCGACCGGATACGAGACAAACTTGCCATTGCTCGTGGTCTTATATTGGCGCCAGACTTTAAGAGTGACGCGCATTTACTTGTAGCTCCTTTGGCTCGGGTGAACGTATTCGAACTCCAGCGGCTCTTTTACTAGATCTTCGTGATTGCCGTAGCCGCGATAAGCCCAACATGCCGCATAAGAGAAGTTTTCGTCGTCACGCTGTGCCTCGCCGTCCGGCGTTTGATACTCTTCGCGGAAATGACCGCCGCACGATTCGTTGCGTTCGAGCGCATCGACACACATGAGCTCGGCTAATTCGAAGAAGTCGGCCACACGACCCGCTTTTTCCAGACTCTGATTCAGATCATCGCCGCTGCCCGGAACTTTCACATCGCGCCAATAGTCGTCGCGAAGATCGCGAATTTGATTGATAGCTGTTTGCAGTCCCTGGGCATTCCGCGACATGCCACAGTAGTCCCAAACGATTTTGCCAAGCTGCCGGTGGAAAGAATCGACCGTGCGTTTGCCATTGATCGCAAGAAGTTTCTGTATTGTCTGCTGCACACACGCTACAGCGTTACGAACCTCCGGATGTGAATCGCCGATGGTTTCGAATTTGTTATTAGCGAGATAATCGCCCACTGTGTAAGGAACAATGAAGTACCCGTCTGAGAGGCCTTGCATCAAAGCGCTGGCTCCAAGCCGGTTCGCGCCGTGATCCGAAAAATTTGCTTCACCTACCACGAACATGCCCGGGATGGTACTCATCAAGTGGTAATCAACCCAAAGACCACCCATCGTGTAGTGAATGGCCGGGTAGATACGCATCGGCACTTGATAAGGATCTTCGTCGGTGATCCGTTGATACATGTCAAAAAGATTGCCGTAGCGCTCTTCAATCGTCTTTCTGCCTAAGCGCCGAATCGCGTCCGAGAAATCAAGATAAACGCCTAGTGCAGTCTCGCCCACACCGCGGCCTTCATCGCAGACGTACTTGGCATTGCGAGATGCGACGTCGCGAGGAACCAAATTGCCGAAACTTGGATAGCGGCGCTCAAGATAATAATCGCGTTCGCTCTCGGGAATTTGATCGGGAGAACGCTTATCACCCTTTTTCAGCGGAACCCAGATGCGGCCGTCGTTGCGGAGTGACTCGCTCATCAGCGTGAGCTTCGATTGGTAGTCGCCCGAAACAGGAATACAGGTCGGGTGAATTTGAGTGAAGCAAGGATTCGCGAACAGCGCGCCGCGCTTGTGAGCCCGCCAACAAGCAGTGACATTTGAGCCTTTGGCGTTCGTTGAAAGATAAAAAACGTTGCCGTAACCGCCAGTCCCCAGAATGACGGCATCTCCGATGTGCGTGTTGATCTCGCCCGTGACTAGATTGCGAGTGACAATGCCGCGCGCGCGGCCATCGATCACGATCAGGTCAAGCATTTCAGTTCGGGGATACATTGCCACGCTGCCGGCTTGCACCTGACGTTCAAGCGCCTGATAAGCGCCCAACAGTAATTGCTGTCCCGTTTGACCGCGCGCGTAAAAGGTTCGCGAGACCTGAGCGCCACCAAACGAGCGGTTGGTTAGCGTGCCGCCGTACTCACGCGCAAAGGGAACTCCTTGCGCAACGCACTGGTCGATGATGTTGACGCTGATCTGCGCTAAACGATAAACATTGGCTTCGCGCGCGCGGAAATCACCGCCTTTGACGGTGTCATAGAAGAGCCGCCAAATGCTGTCGCCATCATTTTGATAATTCTTGGCCGCATTGATACCGCCCTGTGCCGCAATAGAGTGAGCTCGCCGCGGCGAGTCTTGAAAGCAAAAGCAGCTTACTTTATATCCAAGCTCGCCCAACGTTGCGGCGGCAGAACCTCCCGCGAGACCTGAGCCGACCACAATGATATGGTGCTTGCGTTTATTCGCTGGGTTGACCAACTTCATTTCAAAGCGCGTTTTGTCCCACGCTTCCTGAATGGGACCGGACGGAATTCTTGATTGAAGTTCCATTTACTTGACCAGGCCCAACATGATGCTGACTGGTATTGAAATGTAGCCGGCAACAATAATAATGGCGAGAATAGCCGCGGCTTTTTTCAAAATCGGCGTGTGACGCGGATGATTTATCCCCACCGATTGAAACATACTCCAGGCGCCGTGGCGAATGTGAAATCCCAAAAGAATCATCGAAAACACATACCAGGCGGAAACATACCAGACCTGAAAACCTGAGATCACGTTGTGATACACGTCGCCTTCAACGAAGTCGCCGCCGGGATGAACCACGCCGGCCGTCAAATGCAGTAGATGATAGACAACAAACGCCAGAATGATCGGACCACTCCAGTACATGGTGCGGGATGCGTAGCTCGAACCCGTGTTTTCTCTCTTGGCATAACTCACTGGCCGGGCCTTGTTTTTTCTAACTGCCAATTCAATCGATGCCCAGATGTGCAGAATCACACAGATCAACAAAACGATCCGCACGCCCCATAAAAGCTCTGGAACGCCATGCAAAAAGTGTCCATATGCGTTGAGTTTGTCCGGCCCTTCAAAGACCTGCAGGTTGCCGAGCATATGGCCGATCACGAACAGAAAGAGAACGGCGCCCGTTAATGCCATGACGATTTTCTTTCCGTTCGTAGATGCCCAAAAACGCGCGGGCCTGATCTCATGAGCACCAATGACGGTAGTGGCCATAGTTTTATTTAAAGCAATGCAGGAGACTATTCATTTCAATAGTTGTGTTGATGCAACCGCGGAGAAGCCTGCATCGAATTGAAGTGAAAACTCCCTTTAATCTTCAGATTAGCTCAGGCAATATATCTCATCTTTAAATCCCCTGTTGAAAACGCTTACGCGCGTCTGGACAAAGCGAAGAGGATCGAAGTAGACTATGGCGTGAATCCCCCGAAGGAGCGCGTCCGGCGTTCCGGCCAAATGCGGTACGGCCAAATCTAACTGTCATCTTTTCGAAACACGAAAGCTCTAAGAAGTAGCCGACTTCATCGCTAAATGGAAATTGCCAAAATTGAACGTCTCAGTCAGAACGTAGCCAACTCAATTGCCGAGTTGCGCAAAGTCTTTCATTCTTCACTTCCCGTGCCGGAAATCCTTGACCGGTTTTGGAGACTGCAAGATAACTTGTCCCAATTAGTCGAGGCTGCGGCTGATCATCCCGCTGAAACGGGCGAAGTGCTCGAACAACATCCGCATTTATTCACCGATGTCGTCGACATACTAGATTCTTCCGCGAAGCTGCAGAGCATTCATACCATTGCCGCAGTGCGTGGCGCTCGCGAGTCCATCAATAGTTCGCTAGTCGAGATCCAACATCTGCGCCAATCCCGTACTCTAGCGGCGTCCGCCTAGGGATCGTTATGCCGCTCGCCGCCCTCCTCGGACAAAATGCACGATCAGCGCGATGACAGCAAAGACCAACAGCAGGTGGACTAGTCCGCCGGCGACGTGAAAGGCCGCCCAAGCCAACAGCCACCCGATCAGCAAAACGATAAAGAGAACGATAAAAATAAAGTCCGCGATCAGCCGCAAGTTGACCCCTCCGTCAGAGTGGATGATTGTCGGCGTCGATTGTTACCGCCACACGTAAGAATGACAGGCAGCTAAATGGCAATAAGGCCGCGACGGATGCCCAGTGAAACGGCTTCCGTACGGCTGCCGGCATTTAACTTCGCCAGAACCTGCGCAACGTGAAACTTGACCGTGTGTTCGGAAATCCCGAGCGCTAAGGCAATTTCTTTGTTTCCACTTCCGTCAGCCATCATTCGAAGAACTTGAAGTTCGCGACGCGTTAACTCCTCAACGAAAGTTTCTTCATCAGTCCGGCCTTGATTTGCCGGCATCAATCGGAGTGCCTGCTCCTGGGTAAGAACAGTCAACTGATTGGCCGCAGCTTCGATAGCCGCGCTAATTTCTGACGCAGAAGCGGAAGCTGGCAACGACCCACGGATGTTGTGACCGAACTCCGGTCGACCATTTCCAATGAGGACCACTGGCAGATCGTAATGCGAGGTATCAACTGCCTGGGAACTGGTTGCAACGACGACGACATCGACCCTTGCGTCAAGCCGACGCATATTGTTCGCGTCGGTGTCGACGATATCGAGGCGGTCGTCCTCTGCCAGCAAATTGGCCAGATGCCGCGCTCGAATCGGCGTGTCCGCAATAATTGCAATTCGAATCAAGCTGCGCTCGACAAATTGCTGCGCCGAAGCTGAACCGTAACATGCCGCGCGATCGGATTGCCTGCACGAGTGAAATCGAGAATAAGCGTCGAGCCTTTGGTTTGGAGCAAAGCGTTTTGCAAATCGTCGACGTAGCGAAAAGGAACATTATTGGCCCCGATGAGCAAGTCACCTGGCAAGAGGGATGCGGCCTCAGCAGCACCGCCCGCTGCAAGTTCGAGAATCATGAGCCCAAATTTTCCCGCCTTCGTTTCTACAGGACGAACCGTTATGCCGAGATTGGGCGGATTTTTTTCGCGAGCAAGAAACGCTTCAGCCGCTCGACTGGGTACAGCAAGAGCTATGCCGCCTCCAACCACCATCGTGTTGAGTCCTACAACTTGACCATCCAAGGTAGCGAGCGGACCCCCCGAGTTACCCGGCGCGAGACGGACATCGGCTTGAATCCAGTGAAGATCCCACGGCAAGCCGTTGATCGATCGCAGCGGTCCAATCGAATGAATCACACCGCTCGAAACCGCGCCGACAAAGCCGAACGGATTACCGACTGCGAAAACGGGCGTCCCAGGACGCAATCGATCAGAATCTCCCAGCGAAATAGTTGGCGCACGTAAGCCATGAATCGCGAGCAGGGCCAGATCACGTCGGTCATCTATCTTGAGGACAGTCGCCGACAGACTCTTTCCCTCCCAAGTTTGAACAGTAAGATGCGCGCCGCGGACGACGTGAGCGTTCGTGAGTACGCGCTCACCCGGCAGCACAACACCGGAACCATTTCCTTGATGGCGTGCACTCTCGCTTAGCACTTGAACAGTGGAGCGGCGCAGATCTTCGGCAGCGCGGCCTGGAATTGGAATCGGCATGATCAGTTCGCTTTCCGAGGACGCTCCGCCACATTCACTTGAGCTTCGACCGTTTCTCCACCACGGATGAAAAGCGCTTTCAGGCTACGGCCGACATTTTCGCCACGAAGCGCGGCTTGCAATTCTTCGACGTCCGTGACGGGCTTTGTGTCAAGCGCAATAAGGATATCTCCAAGCTGAACGCCAGCATCGTCCGCAGGCGAGCCCGGTTCGACACTCAAAACAATGAGACCGGAATCCGAGCGATGACCGGTCTTTTCACGCAGCGCTGCGGGAATGACAATCGGCTGCATCCCAACTCCCAGATAGCCTTGACGAATACGGCCTGTTTTTAGCAGTTCGTCGAGAATACGGGTGATGGTTGAGACAGGCACAGCCACGGCGGAGTGCCGCAGTAATGCGGGCGTTGCCAAGCCGATCAAGTCGCCTGCATGATTGACAACGGCTGCACCTGATTGCGACGGATAGAGATTCACGTCAAGACGATAAAAGTTGTCGAGCGTAGCGCCTCGCCACGTGTACCTCGGGCCACCGACTGCTCCCAGAATTCCCACGCTCGCCGAAGCACCCACATCAAGAGTTAGCCCCACCACTGCAACGAGGCTGCCTGGTTTTAATGATGCCGGGTCCGCCATTTTCAACGGCGTCACAGGAAGACCTTCCGTCTTCAGGAATGCCACATCTACGCCGGGATCGCGACCGAGAATCGTAGCAGAGACGTGATTTCCATCCGCGGTGTGGACAGGCACGCGATCTTCGCGCCTTAAAGAATGGTCCGTAATGGCGATTACGCCGTCACGAACGCATATACCACTAACAACTCGATAAGGCGCTGCTTTGACGGCCACGACGCCGTTAACAGAGTTCGCGACCAATTCCACAAAGGACTGAGAGAGGCTCGCTAAATCCGAACTTGCTGTACTCATGGCTTCATTGTGGAGCCGGGCACGAAGGGGCGCATCAGCCGTTCGACTAGGTGACGAACAAAGAACTAATGGAATAAAAGTGCGTCAGGCAAGTTATAATACGAGCGGAGATCCCCATTTGAATTTGCGCGGATTTGTGCGCCTTTTCACGCACATACAATTGCTCCCGGTACTGGAGAACGGCGAAGAGACAACGCTCATCGGCGGCCAAGCGGTTATGGAAGGCGTGATGATGCGGTCGCCACACAGCTATTGCGTGGCCGTGCGCAAACCTACTGGCGAGATTGTGACGGAAGAGAGTCCGCTGGCGAAGATTTCTGACCGCTATCCACTTTTCAAGTGGCCAATTTTGCGTGGGTTAGGAACGCTCGGAGGAGCAATGTGGCTGGGCATGAAGGCGCTGAAGTTCTCGGCCGATTGCGCACTCGAGGCTTTGCCGGGCGGCGCCCCCAAAAGCGAAAAGAAAGAAGCCGGGCGCGGCGCAATGGCGCTGCAAATAGCATTCTCCCTGCTCTTCATGATTGCGTTGTACAAGTTTGTTCCGCTTTATTTGGCGACTCTTTTGGGGCACCATTTCCCGGCCGTGAGCGGACGCGTGGCGATCAACGCGATAGACGGTGGTATCCGGATCGCAATCTTCCTTGGATTTATGTATCTGTTGTCGCGGATGAAGGAGATGCACCGGCTGTTTGAATATCACGGCGCCGAGCACAAAGTTGTGTTCAATTTTGAAGCCGGACAGCCGCTAACGGTGCAAAATGCGCAGAAATTCGTGACCTGGCATCCGCGATGCGGCACCAGCTTTCTAGTCGTGGTGCTGATTGTCGCGATGATCGGATATTTGTTCCTGCCAATCGACAATTTCTGGTTGAAGCTTGCGGCACGCATCGGGCTGCTTCCGGTAATCGTCGGTATCAGTTACGAGATCATTCGGTTTGCGGCGAAGCGGCGAAGCGGATTGATGGCGATCCTGACTCAACCGGGTCTGTGGTTGCAACGCGTGACGACTCAAGCGCCATCCAATGAACAGGCCGAAGTTGCTATTTGCGCGCTGGAGCGTGCCATGGAGCTCGAAAAAGCGCAAGGCGGCCAATTGGTCATCGCCTAAGAGCAGAACAGGGACAGCGCAGCCACAACAATGCAATATCGAGATCGATTAGAGGAAGCAGAAGCGCGATATAACGAGTTGACGGCCAAGATGGCGGATCCGTCCGTTATCAATGACTCGGAGCAATATCGCAAGACCGCGAAAGGGCAGAGCGAGTTAGCTGAGCTGGTAGCGAAGTATCGCGACTACAAAAAGGCCGAAAAGGAATTGGCGGATTCGCGCGCGATGCTGAGCGAAAGCGACGCCGAGCTTCAGCAGATGGCGCAAATGGAAGTCACACGTCTGGAGCCGGAAGTCGCGGCGCTGGAGCAAGATTTGCAACTGCTGTTGCTGCCCAAAGATCCAAACGATGAGAAGAACATCATCATCGAAATACGGAAGGGTGCTGGGGGCGACGAAGCATCCTTATTCGCGGCGGAAGTATTTCGCATGTACACGCGGTATGCCGAAGAACAGCGCTGGAAAGTGGAGATCACTTCACTCAGCGAGTCTTCCGTCGGCGGACTGAACGAAGTCATCGCGATGATCAGCGGCCAGAAAGTGTATAGCCGTTTGAAATATGAGAGCGGCGTGCACCGGGTGCAACGTGTTCCGGCAACCGAGACACAAGGCCGGGTACACACTTCAACCATCACCGTGGTTGTTATGCCGGAAGCGGACGAAGTGGATATACAGATCGATCCAAAGGACATTCGGATCGATACGTTCTGTTCGTCCGGTCCGGGTGGGCAATCTGTAAACACGACCTATTCCGCCGTGCGTGTCACGCACTTGCCGACCAATACGGTTGTTTCATGCCAGGACGAGAAATCGCAGATCAAGAACCGGTCGAAGGCGATGCAGGTGCTGCGATCGAGGCTTTACCAGATGGAGCTCGAAAAGCAGCAGGCGCAGATTGGCGCCGAACGCAAGAGCATGGTGGGCACCGGCGACCGAAGCGAGAAGATCCGGACATACAACTTTCCACAAAATCGAGTTACCGATCATCGCATCGGACTGACGCTACATCAACTCGATTTGACGATGCAAGGCAGGTTGCAGCCTATCGTCGACGCGTTGACTAGTTACTACCAATCCGAGCGCCTGCGCGATCAGGGACGAGCGGCTTAGATACAGCGGTCGCAAGTAGGGCGACGCCATTTCGTGAACCTGCAAATTGCTCTGCAACAGGGCACTGATCTCTTAGAAAAAGCATCCATTTCTGTTCCACGGCTAACCGCTGAAGTGTTGTTGTGCTACGCCCTCCAGCGTGACCGAAGTTATCTGTACGCGCACGCCGAGGACGAACTGACACAACTTGCGTGGATTCACTACGGCCGCTACCTCAATGAGAGATTGAAGGGTAAGCCGACGCAGTACATAACTCACAACCAGGAATTCTTTGGGCGTGATTTCTACGTCAATGAGGCGGTGCTCATTCCACGTCCTGAAACGGAACATCTTGTAGAAGCCGCGGTGGCTTACGTGAAGGAACGGCCGGCATCGCGGATGCTGGATGTGGGCACCGGTTCTGGAGCTATTGCGATCAGCGTCGCGTTGGAGACAAAAGCTGGCGTTTTAGCCTCCGATATTTCGATAGCGGCGCTAGAAGTCGCTGAACGGAACCGCTCAAGGCATGATGCAGAGGTCGAGCTCTTTGCTTGCGATCTGCTGAGCGCAATAAAGCCCGGCAGCATCGACCTGCTGATTTCAAACCCTCCTTATGTGCCCGGTGCGGATGCAGCGAACATGCAGGCGGAGGTACGCGATTGGGAGCCGCACGTGGCTCTATTTGCCGGCAAGAGCGGCTTTGAGATTTACGAGCGGCTGACGACACAAGCGACGCTGGCATTGCGGCGTGGGGGACGGTTAATGATGGAACTCGGATATCAATCGCTGAACGGAGTGCGGGAGATGCTCGCCGAGCGTTGGAGCGATTTGCAAATCATCTCTGACCTGGCTGGATTTCCTCGCGTCTTAGCAGCGACACTGAAAAGATAAGTCCTATGCAAAGGCTGGTGTGCCATGTCGATATGGACGCCTTCTTTGTGTCCGTTGAGGAATTGTTTGATCCGCGGCTAAAGGGGAAAGCCGTGGTCGTGGGTGGCAAAGCCGATCAACGAGGAGTTGTTGCGGCGGCCTCGTATGCCGCGCGCAAGTTCGGCGTTCATTCCGCGATGCCATTGCGAACCGCGGCGCGGCTTTGTCCGCATGCCATGTTTGTCGAGGGGCATCCGGAGCGGTATCGCGAATATTCGAAGAAAGTGTTTAAGGTTCTGAACCGGTTTTCGCCAGCCGTGGAGATGGCATCCATCGATGAAGCGTATCTCGATTTGACTGGAACCGAGCGCCTGCACGGTCCACCGATGTGTGTAGGTCACGCTCTGCACGAAGCCATCCGCGAAGGCACGCAGTTGAACTGCTCGTTAGGATTGGCGTCATCTCGACTGGTATCGAAGGTCACGTCCGATCAAGCAAAGCCGAATGGCGTGCTCTATATTCTTCCGGGGCAGGAGGCTCGCTTTCTGGCGCCATTAGATGTCCGCAAGATTCCAGGAGTTGGGAAGAAGACTGAGGCGGCCTTGCACAAGTTGGGCATCCGTTATGTTGGTGATCTAGGAAAGCTGGATGAAGCGTTCCTCGCGTCGCATTTTGGACGTTGGGGTTTAGCGCTTGCCGGCAAGGCGCGCGGCGAAGATGCCGGAGGCTGGTTCGATACCGCGGTCGGCGAGCGTGATGAAGCGAAGTCCATCAGCCACGAGCACACGTTCGGAGAAGATACGGCCGATCAGGGCAAGCTCGAAACCACCCTCACAAGGTTGTCAGAGATGGTTGCCAAGCGCTTACGCGAGCAAAAGCTTTATGCACGCACGCTCCAACTCAAGTTGAGAAACGAAGACTTCGAGACCATTACACGAGCTTGCACATTGGACCATGCAACGCAGTTAGACCGGGAAGTGGCGGCGGCGGTGATTGGGCTATTTCGAAAGGCGTGGGACTACAAGACGCCTATTCGTCTTTTGGGCGTTTACGGCGGCGCATTGCAGCACGTTGAAGGCCAGATGAATCTGCTTGAAGAAGCCCAGACGGCGCGCCTTCGTCAGGCTTTTCGGTCCGTGGATCATATTCGTAGCCGCTTCGGCGATGCCAGTATTTCGCTGGCAAAGACACTGAATGCAGGAATTCGGGAACGCGTGCATGAGAATCCATACGATCTACCCGGTAAAGAGGCAAAGAAGAATGACGGCAAGTAAGTTGACCTTGGCGTTGATGTTCGCATTTGAGTCGAGTGCTCTAGCGCAGGCAAGCACCAGCGCCTGCGCTCCGGTGCAAATGACGGCGGAACAGGGTCATCAGCGGCTTATGGATCTGCTCCACATCAAATCGCTTCGGCCGGGAGCGGATCCGAATCACAAGAATGTTCCTAACGCCGTCAATTATGACGAGGCGAAGGCGAACCCCTATCCCAACCTGCCCGATCCACTGGTCTTAAACAACGGCCAAAGGGTGACCTCGGCGAAGCAGTGGTGGGATGAGCGGCGTCCGCAGATCGTGTCGGATTTCGATGAAGACGTGTATGGCCGCGTGCCCACGCATGTGCCGGCAGTTAGTTGGGAAGTCACCAAAACAACCCAAGAGAGTAATGGAGGAACGGCGGTGACGGTCAAGGAACTTGTGGGGCACGTCGACAACAGTAAATGTCCCGGCATTACGGTCAACATCGATCTGACCTTGACTACGCCTACAGACGCGAAGGGCCCGGTGCCGGTCATGATGGAGCTGAGCTTGCCACGGAATTTCAAATTCCCCACGCGCCCGGGTTTCACGCCTCCTCCACCGCCGCCAGGACCGACATGGCAGCAGCAGGTTCTTGCCCAAGGATGGGGCTACGCGCAATACGTTCCGGTAAGCGTGCAAGCCGATAACGGCGCTGGATTGACTCAAGGAATTATCGGTCTCTGTAACAAAGGTCAACCTCGAAAACTCGACGATTGGGGCGCGTTGCGAGCCTGGGCTTGGGGCGCCAGCCGCGCGCTCGATTACTTTGAGACCGATAAATCTGTCGATGCCGCTCATGTAGGCCTTGAAGGGCATTCCCGTTATGGCAAGGCGGCGCTCATCGCGATGGCGTACGACTCGCGATTCGCGATCGGATTTATCAGCTCTTCCGGCGAGGGCGGCGCGAAATTGAATCGAAGAAACTACGGCGAGTTGGTGGAGAATCTGGCTGGAACGGGAGAGTATCACTGGATGGCGGGCAATTTTCTGAAATATGCCGGCACGTTGACGCCGAACGACTTACCCGTTGATTCACATGAGTTGATCGCATTATGCGCGCCGACGCCAGTCTTTATTAGCGCGGGTTCTCCAACCGCCGGCGATGCCTGGGTGGATGCCAAAGGCATGTTTTTAGCGGCTGCGGCCGCGGGACCTGTTTACGAATTACTCGGAAAGCGCGGGCTGGAAACAAACGATTTTCCGCCTATGGAGACGCCGCTGATTAGCGGAGACCTCGGCTTTCGCCAGCATAGCGGAGGGCACACGCCATTGCCGAACTGGCCTACTTTCATTTCGTTTGCCAGCCGCTATCTACATGAACCGGCGGCTGGGGAAGCAGCCAGACGTAGCCCGGCACAATGAGCCCGGGCAAGATGCGCTCATTCCGGTCTGCTCTTATGGTGTGAGGTTCTTCATGTTCAAGTGAACAATTCCGATATGAGAGCATCTAACCTTTGTGAGTGAACGATACGGTCCTCGCAGACACTACCATCACGCTCGTGCGGCAACGCTCTCCGGGCATCTCCGGCGGGCTCCCGAGACTGCAAAGTTTCTGCGGCGCGCCGCACCCGCTTTCTTTCGAGAGATGTCGAAAGAATATGCGAGGGAAATCACACCAGCGCCGCATCGCCCGCAGCCAAAGACCTGGCCCGATCATGGCGTGCATGCAGCCTGGCTGGGACACAGTACCGTACTGATGAAAGTAGATGGCTTTACCATCCTCACGGACCCCGTATTCAGCACGCGCATCGGATTGAATTTTGGCCCGGTGACCGTTGGCATTAAGCGGCTAGTGGAAGTAGCAGCACCGGTTCACGATCTTCCGCAGATTGATTTGATTGTGCTCTCGCACGCGCACATGGATCACTTCGATTTGCCGAGCTTGCGGCACTTGGAGAGCGCCAGGACACAAGTAGTGACGGCCGCTCACACATCGGACTTATTGCGGCCCAAGCGTTACGCCAAAGTGCACGAAGTGCGGTGGAAAGAGAGCACGCAAGTCGGCGCGGCAAAAGTGACAGCGTTTGAAGTCGCGCACTGGGGAGCGCGCATGCGAAGCGATGTGTACCGAGGTTACAACGGCTACCTGATCGAGATCGGCAACCGTCGCATTGTATTTGGCGGCGATACAGCTTACACGGATTCTTTCAGGCAGGTTCGCTCCGCGAAGCCTGTGGATTTAGCGATTATGCCGATTGGCGCTTATGATCCATGGATTCGCGTTCATTGCAATCCGGAACAGGCATGGAAAATGGCAAACGATGCGGGCGCGGAATATGTTCTGCCTGTACATCATCAGACGTTTGCACTCAGCCGGGAAACGAAACTAGAGCCCATTGAGCGCCTGTTGGATGCCGCGGGTTCGTCGCCTGGACGGGTCTGCTTACAGGCAATCGGAGAAGAGTTTCACCGTTAGCGCGTCAGGCGGTCGACCTATTGCCCTTCAATAAGCTCATGAAAGAGTTCTCGCACCTTGCTTTTTGATGCCATCAACGCCTTGCGGCCTAAGGCAGTCGCCCTGTAGATTCGCCGCAACGATTTCCCATTTCGCTGCTCGGTCGATCGCAGGTAGCCTTTCTTCTCAAGCCGTTGCAATAAAGGATACAGACTCCCCGGGCTGATGCGATATCCGTGACGCGCCAACTCTTCAATCATTCCGAGACCGAAGATCGGGCCCTCTACGGCGTGGTGGAGCACATGGAGTCCGATCAACCCTGAATACAACTCGCGATCGGCCAGCAGCTCTTCTTGCTCTGATTTCGATTTCGACATCCGATTACGTTGGATGATATAGTGAATTGGCCAGAAAGGCGCGCCCGTCTGTTAGCGATGCCATTTTATCAACGGACACTCGCTTCGACCGCGTCTACATCCACGCTTGTCACTCGGCTTTTGGCCGGCTTAGTAAAATGCTTTTCCCTTAGGCTCGTCCCGCTCTGCATGATTGCGGCGTCCAGCTTACGGGCACAGGGCCCGCCATTCCAGACTGACGATCCGGTTCCGGTCGACCTGCACCACTACGAGTTCTACATATTCGGGGCTATGGATGGGACACCGGCGGAAATCGATTCCAGCGGTCCGGCATTCGAGTTCAACTGGGGCGCCATTCCGAGGGTGCAGCTACACATGATTGCGCCGTGGGGCGCCATCAACCCGTCCAACAATCCGATCTACGCGCCTGGCGGCACTGGTCCGTCCGCCTTCGGCTACATCGATATGGAACTCGGCGTGAAAATCGCTTTCATTAAGGAATCGAAGTACATTCCCCAGATCGGCACGTTTACGATGTTCGAAGTACCGACGGGTAACTACGACAAGGGTCTTGGCGTGGGAAAGATTTGGTACAAAGTTCCGCTGTGGCTACAGAAAAATTTCGGACACTGGCTCCTCGACGGCGGCGGAGGCGAGACGATCGTTCCGCAAGTCGACTACCGCAACTTCCCATATGGCGCAGTCCTGTTGAAATACGCTTTCGGCGAGCGATTGGAACTCGGAGGCGAGGTCTTCTCCCATGGACGCGAGGGGTACGCCGCGCCCCAGACCCAAGCTTCAACGATGATTGACATCGGCGGTTACTATCATTTCAAGCATCACCCGGGAGAGCAGTTTTTGTTTTGCTATGGCCATTCCGTCGGGGGCCAAACGGAACAGTATGCGTACCTGGGCCTGTACTGGACGTGGGGAAAAGACAAGAAAAAATCCGACTCGGGCGGCCTCTGGTTGCCGCCGACGAACACACCGGGATTTCGACCAATGAACGAAATAAGATTTCAATGACCTGCCAATTTGCGAGTGGATCCACGGCTAATCCATAGGAAAAGAAAATGGGAATCGCGGCACACGCCCTCTGGACACTAATTCATGGAATGGCATTCGGTGGGCTCTATTTGCTCGCATGTTCCGGTGCGCTCGTAGGGCTTTATCAACTCACTGCCTCTTCCACTCCATTCACATCCACTCCTGCGCAGGAGCGATTCATGCGCGTTTACCTGATCACGATGGTTGTGCTCGCATGGGCCGCAGTGCTCAGCGGGGCTTATGTAATTTATCCCTGGTATCGCGCGTCCCCTCCGCCCGGGGCGGTTGACCTTTCGATGTTTCCGCGGCAGCTGTTAATGTCCAGCCCTGCCATGATGAGCTGGCACTCGGTCGGAATGGAATGGAAGGAGCACGTAGCCTGGTTTGCTCCCATCTCGATCACTATGGTCGCGGTCGTATTCATCAGGTACGGCCATGATCTAAGGAATCATCGCCAACTTCGGTCGGCAGTGCTCATCTTTTGCTTGGCTTCCCTTGTTGCCGCGGGCATCGCAACTTTCTTCGGGGCCATGATCAACAAATATGCGCCTGTCCAGGGCGGTGGCACGGTGCTATTGAGCCATGGAAAGGCAAATAAGTATGCTCGACAATTCCCTCTCCGGTAACACTCCGGTTCTGACAAACGGTTCCGGAGCAGCTGCCATTCTTTCGGCAGCGATCGGCTGCTTTGTTTTGGCTACGCTGGCCATTCTCGGTGATCATTCAGCGCTGATCAAGGGCGGTCTTGTTTTCTACAAACCAACTGGTCCTCTCTCGGGCGTAAGCACGGTTGCCATTCTTTGTTGGCTCGTGAGTTGGGCGATATTGGAATGGCGATGGCAGAAAAAGACAGTTCCTGCCGGGCGCATTAACGCGACTGCACTCGTGCTGCTGGTTCTAAGCCTCATACTGACATTCCCGCCCGTCGGTGACCTATTCTGAGGCGGCCGAACAACAGACGCTTGTCTTTGCACCGCGGATGAAAGCGCTCATGACTTTTCCTTCTACGTGAGGCGCAATCGAGTCCACATCAATGCCCTGACCCGCCAGAAAAGCTCTAGCGTCCTCTACGTTGTAGATCCGTGTGGGCTCGATTTCAACCGCGGCAAACCCGGCACTGGTCAGCTTTGCGCGATACTCGCTCTCCTCGAGAGCGCCGGCAACGCACCCAACCCAGAGCAGAATGTTTTGCCGCACCTCTTCGGGGATATCGCCGCGCGTGACCACATCTGATACTGCAAACCGGCCGCCCGGTTTTAACACGCGAAAAGCCTCCCGGAAAACCAGGTCCTTATCTGCTGAAAGATTGATCACGCAATTCGAAATGATGACGTCCACACTGTTGTCGGGCAATGGAATGTGCTCAATTTCGCCCTTTAGAAATTCCACATTCTCAATGCCCGCTTTGCGCTGGTTCTCCCGCGCGAGGGCAAGCATGTCGTCTGTCATGTCTAGCCCATATGCCTTGCCCGTCGGGCCGACGCGGCGAGCCGAAAGCAGCACATCGATCCCGCCCCCCGATCCCAGATCCAACACCGTTTCGCCGGGATTCAACTGGGCAAGAGCAGTTGGATTCCCGCAGCCCAGAGAAGCTTTCAGAGCACTTTCGGGAATCTGCCCGGCCTGACTTTCATCGTAAAGATTCGATGTGATGGGGTCGCAGCAGCCATCGAGGGACGAACTCGTCCCACAGCAGCCGTTACTTCCGCCGTTGATGCGGCGTGCCGCCTCGCCATATTTTTCTTTCACGATATCTTTCAGTTCCATACTCTTGCCTCATTTTGCTACTTGCATATTGTTACGCTCAGAATTATATACCTTGACAAGCATATTCCAAATGGCGTATATAAAGAGCGTGGACTCTGTGTTCGAAATTATTGCGGAGCCGAACCGCCGCGCGATATTGAGTCTCTTGGTCTCGTCGCAACAGTCGGTTGGCGAGATCGAGCGTCAGCTCCGTATGCCGCAGCCGACTGTGTCAAAGCACCTGCGGGTGCTGCGAGAAGCCGGTTTCGTGGAAGCCACCGTGGACGCACAGCGCCGCCTCTATCGTCTGAGACCTGAACCACTTCAGGAGATTGATGCATGGCTGGCTCCGTTCCGGCAATTCTGGTCCGCTCATGTCGATGCTCTCGAACACTATCTCGATCGCATTGACCCCACCAAAGAAGATCAATCCAAACCAACGAAAAAGAAGACAAGGAGAAGACGACGCGGCTCTAACCGCGAACGTGACATAGGAGAAACAAAATGAAAATCAAAGTGACGAGTGTATATGTTGACAACCAGGACAACGCCCTACGCTTCTATACGGAAGTATTGGGCCTCACCAAGAAGGCCGATTTCAGTCAGGGCCCATTTCGCTGGCTGACCGTAGCGTCATCGGAGGAGCCAGACGGCACTCAACTGCAATTGGCGCTGAATGATAATCCCGCCGCCAAAACGTATCAGCAGGCGATGTTTCAGCAGGGCCAGCCCGCGGCCATGTTCTACACCGACGACATCAAAGGCGACTACGAGCGGATCAAGGCACGCGGCGCAGAGTTCACGATGCCGCCCACCGGGGTACCCGGCGCGACTATTGCAAAGCTGAACGACACCTGCGGCAACCTCATTCAGCTCGCTCAGTTGGCACATTATTAAAGCGGCGTTCGGACAATGACAGCGCAGCGGGGCCAGCGACAAGGAGAGAAGATGATCGATCGCGAGCAGTACACACCGGGCCCCGCCAGCGGGGCGCAAGTACGAAAGGACGGAGACAAGTGGACGCTCATCCTTGTCAGAGAACTGCGTCACTCGCCCGAAAAAGTCTGGCAGGCGCTTACCGAACCGGCGCATTTGCACGAGTGGGCACCCTTCGAAGCCGACGGAAGTCTCGGGATGATTGGCACGGTGATGCTTACGTGGGTGGGAACGCCCACGCCGCTCGAAACAAAAGTGACGCGAGCCGATGCTCCTAAAGTGCTTGAGTACAACTTGGGCGGCAACGAGATGCGATGGCAACTCGAAGCCTTTGGGGGCGGCACACGCCTGACGCTTTGGAGCAGCATCGACCGACGCTTCATCGCGTGGGGGGCTGCGAGCTGGCACATTGCTTTCGATATTCTGGATCGCCTTCTCTGCGGAACGCCCATTACCCGTATCGCTGGCAGTGAAGCGATGAAGTTTGAAGGCTGGCAGAGATTGCGCGCGGAGTACGCCAAACAGTTCGGTACTGAGACGCCCGCCGCTCAAGCGGCCCCAAAGCCGTAAGTAGAGACATTGGAATATATGAAAAGGCGGTCTTGATGGAAACTGCTTCTACCTTAATCGACGCTCAGATCAAGGAACTTGGGGATTGGCGCGGCGAGACGCTCGCGAAAGCGCGCGCACTCATACACGAGGCGGACCCTGAAATCCTCGAAGAGTGGAAGTGGAGGGGCACTCCCGTCTGGTCCCACGGCGGCATCGTGTGCACCGGAGAGACGTACAAGAAGGTCGTCAAGATGACCTTTGCCAAGGGAGCTATGTTAAGAGATCCTTCAAATCTATTCAACTCAAGTCTTGATGGGAATGTCAGGCGCGCCATCGACATCCACGAAGGCGAGAGGATCAATGACGCTGCGTTCAAGGATCTTATCCGCGCTGCGGTGGCGCTCAATCTGTTGAAAAACTCGCGAAAAGGCCCGCGCGGCGCTGTTCATCCCCGGCGAGCAGGCAGCAAGCGAGCTGATTAACTTCATTTGGATGACTCTCAGGAACCCAAATTTTTTGTGGTCCTGGAGGCCTATCGTTGCGCACTGGCCCGTCACGTGCAATGCTAATAAGTCAGTTTTGACTCCACCGGGACATTGTTATGAGTTCCAAGGACGCGGCACCAGTTGTGGACACCTTTGCTTCGGATCATACGAAGACCGAGGGGAGTTCTGTGCGGGAGGCGGGCGGTGAGCCGGTTAGAGTTTTCTACTCGTATTCGCATAAGGACGATGAATTTCGTATCGCACTGGATAATCATCTCAGGTTGTTACAGCGTCAAGGCCTGATCAGCGCGTGGCACGACCGCAGGCTTGAGGCTGGAAGCGAATGGGGCCAGCAAATCGATTCTCATCTTCGCTCCGCCGACATCATCCTTCTGCTGGTTAGCTCAGACTTTCTTGCATCGGATTATTGCTTCGATGTTGAGCTTCAGTGCGCGCTGGACAGGCACAGAGACGGCGAAGCGACTGTAATACCGATCATCTTGCGGCATGTTGACTGGTCACAGGCTCCCTTTGCCGAATTACAAGCGCTACCTCGGAATGGGAAGGCGGTCTCATCGTGGCCGGATCGGGACGAGGCATTGACAAACGTCGCGCGCGGAGTTCGCGAGGCGGCGCAAAAGCAGGCAGCGCGCAGAAAGCAACGCATCGAAAAGCAGACGCCGCAAAACAGCATTCCAGCCGCCGGAACAAGCAAGCCGAGCGGTAAAAGGAAGTGGATTGTTGCCGCAATGCTGTTGCTGGTGGGAGCGGGATCGCTAACGTTTTGGTTATCGAACAGACCCTCTACGTTGCCTGGGGACATCACGGTTGAGAACCAATTGGAACGCGGGAAGTATTTGTACCGCGAGAAGAACTATACGGCCGCCTCAAACCTGTTTAGACAGGCCGCGGAAAACGGGAGCGCGGAAGCGGCGGACTCCCTGGGCGTCCTTTATGAGTTCGGCCTGGGCATGCCGCCCGATTGCAAAGAGGCAAAGAAATGGTTCCAGAGGGGCGCGAAGGAAAACAATAGCAGCGCGATGGATCACCTGGGCATGCTGTTTGAACATGGGTGCGGCGTCAAGCTCGACAACGAGCAGGCTAAGCACTGGTTCGAGAAAAGCTCCAGCCTGGGAAACGCCGATGCAATGAACAATCTGGGATGGATGTACACAAGCAATCTGGGCGTGGCGACGGATTACCAGCGGGCCATGAAATATTTTCAGGAAGCCGCGGACCGCCAGAATGGCGATGCGATGAACAACATCGGATGGCTGTACCAGAACGGCTGGGGTGTTCCCGCACCAGACTTGAAAGAGGCAGTGCGATGGTTCAGAAAGGCCGCAGCAGCGAAGAGCACGCTGGGCATGAACAGCCTGGGTTGGGTGTATGAGACTGGTTTGGGCCTTCCCACGCGCGATTATAAACAGGCACTGCAATGGTTCAAGCGAGCCGCCGATGCAGGAGCAAGCCTGGGCAGCAGTTGGGCGATGAACAACATCGGCGACATGTATGAAAAGGGCTATGCGGGGTTAGCTAATACCGATGAAGCGATCAAGTGGTACAAGAAGGCAGCGGAAAACGGATTTGAGCTGGCTAAATCAAACCTGGAACGTTTGGGCATCAAACTTCGCGAGGACAGACCCTGCTGTCCGGTGACGCTCAATTCGTAAGCAATGCGAGCTAATATGCGGGGTGTACGGACTCCTGCGGCGAGACTCCATCAGGATCATTGACTACAGCACCAGCGGGAGCCTTCACGGGCCCTTTTAACAATGGATCGTTCGTTCTTTGCATCCAGGAATCAAGCCGTCCCCGCATTTCCTTAAGAGCGTTTACATACGCCGGATCATTTGCCAAATTGCGAGTCTCTTCGGGGTCAAAGACGGTATCGAACAAGAGCTCTTGGGGAACGGTTCGATTGCGCCAGCCGTGTTCCAACCAATATGTTTTGCTTGGACTGTCGTCACAATTTGGCAGCACCGGCGTCTTCCGATCGCCAAAGTGGCGAACGTAGTTGTAACGCAGCGTTCGCGCCGCACGCTTCGGCTCGTAGGCCGCGTGATAGTTCACTTCAGCGAAAATCTCGTCATGGATCTGCTGTGAATCACCTTCGATCAACGGCATCAGACTCTTACCCTGCAGCCAACCCGGCTTCTCGATATTGAGAAGATCGCAGATGGTGGGATAGAGATCCATGTGCGAGACCATCGCATCGCAGACTTTGCCACCTTGAAAACCGCCCGGTCCTCGCATGATGAGATAGACCGAGGTGCCATGAACCGTAAGGTTGCACTTCATCGCGGGAAAAGCGATGCCATGATCCGTGGTTGAAAGCACGAGCGTGTTTCCGGCGAGCCCGGAAGATGCCAGTGCGTTCAACACCGCGCCGACTCCATCGTCGAGGATTCGCGCAGTCGCGTGGAATTCAGCCATATCGCGACGAGTTGCGGCGACGTCGGGAACAGGAACGGGAGGCTGAGTGAAACGCACGTCCTCACGAGGTCCGTTTTTCGCGAATTCGCGATGCGTCTCGTGGAAACCGACGTCGAGAAAGAACGGCTCTTTTGGCCGCTGACTCAGAAAGCGAACGCCGGCCGGCGCAACCTGCGCGACATGATCACCACCGGTTTCCACGACTTCGTCATAGCCGATGGTATGAGCATCTTTCGCGATGTGCTGCACGCCAATCAGCGTAGAGCGATAACCGTGCGGGCGCAACCAGTGAAGCATGTGCTGCTTATAATCGTCGAGCGAAAAGCCGCGATGCGCCAGACCTAGCATTCCATTGTTGTGTGGACAATGACCGGTCAGCAGCGCTGCCCTACTCGGGGAGCACGTGGGGGCGGCATCGAATGCCTGGCGGAACAAAATGCCTTCACCCGCCAGCTTCTGCAGATTCGGCGTGGGCACGTCAAAGCCGTACGGCTGGATATAACGTCCCGTATCGTGCGAATGGATGTAGAGAATGTTAGGCCGGCTGATGGATGCGGCACCGGCGCGCAGGCCACTTACAGACGTGGCTGCCACAATGCCCTTAATCAAGTCCCGTCTTGAACGCTGTGCCGCTTTGCCATCCATGTCTTCAGTATGTGCCTGAAGCACGTCTGCTTAGGGGAGCGAAGTAGTGCGCTCAAACCCGATATACTGACTCCTATGTCTTCGCAAGGGACCGGCGCGGCGCTCGCATCTCGCACTTCCGATCGCTTGAAAAAGAGAAAGCGAACGACTTATGAAGAAGAAGACGAGCCGGAAATTAGCCCCGACGATTACGTTCAGCCAAGTGCTCCTAAGCAACCGCGAACAAGTATCCGCGGTCGAAGCGGGTCGGCACCGCCGCTCGTAGCAGAGAGCGATGGTTCGATGGTGCTTTGTTATGACTCGACCACGCCGATGCCCGCGTTTCACCGCCGTGTGCCGGATGTTTCCAAGTCGAAGCGTTGGAAGGACAGCACCCGTAAGGCGATCCGGCTGTCTTATTATTCGTTAGATCCGTCCGCGCAGGGGCAGATGGAAGGGATTTTCATCGACCATCCTGCCATAACGGGGAGCACGTGCACGCAGCTTCCGTTACATCTCGCCAAACTGCAGGCCGATATGGAGGCGAACATAAAAAACACGTCGGCAACGGAGGCAACCGGCGAGGCAGCGGCGGCGCTGTACATATGTACGGTGTACGGAGGTGCACAGATGCTTTGGGGCGCGCACGTCCATAGCGGCCCCGGCATCGATCAAATCTGGCTCGCGGTGAGCACGAACCCGCAATATCCGCAGGGCAGGTACATTGTGGTTGAAGCGAAAGGCGTTGGCGCTAAGTTGAGTTACAAGAACGACCAGGACATCCCGCCGGATATCCGGCAGCAGATGTCACTCGGTTGGATCTGCGACAACTTAGTTACCATGCAGCGTCAAAATCACCAAGCGGCGATCAAGCTTATGAAAGATGTTGGTTTGACGGAGCAGTTAGACGCGAAAGGAAATCCGTTTTACTATCAGTACAACAAACGGCCTACGTCTTACTATAAGTGCCGTCACGATCCAACGTCGCAGAAAGCGGAACTTTGGGCAATCGCGGTCGAAGCCGTGTGGACACAGTCTGGTCAGTTCGGCTACAAAGTGGTAATGAACACGCGGTATCTTTGAGCGTTATCATTCCACGTCGTTTAACTTCGAAAGTTTCCTCGCGCGTAGGAGCGGACTACGATGCCGCCGTGCGCAATAAGACAGGAATAAAAGTTGTAGGGATGTTTTCGTGCCGCAAATTGGTGCGAATAAATAAGACTTTGTTTGTCCTTAGGGCCGGGATAATCTCGGAGAGCAAGTTGCCGGTCTTCGGTGTTACTCTTTGGCCGGGAAACTCGGGCACGTCCTTCACGTGTTCGCGGAAGAGGTCCTTCGGTTTAACAGGCGAAGCTGCAGTGCTCAACAGTTTGGCTAACCTTACGCGCAGGTCGTCGGCAATTGTTTCGGTATCGCTTTGTTTGGTCTTTTGCTTGTAGATACAAACAAACCGCGTGTCGCGAGGGCCGTTTCCCAACTGCCCGTGATCATTCCAGAATTTGCAGAACTCAACATAGGCTGCCGGCACGTCAGGAACGGAGCCGCCAAGACCATATGTCGCATCGAGCAGCCAAAAGTCGACCGGCAGCGAAGTGTTGCGGGCGAAAGTGGAGCCCGCCGACTCCCTCATCGGTTTGCCGCCGCCGGAATGGCCGGACAGATAAATTCTCTTAAGGTTCTTGACATAAGAAGGACCGGTCGAATCGGACGTGGGCTTCAGATAGGGTTGAAAGGCGTCTTGTGCATCGCGCTTGCAACGGAGGTGTAAGTAGCAGTCCTCGACCAGATCTCCAAGCGCGGAGGGATTCGAATATTGCCCCAATGGCGGCGCGGCCCACTGACTCCCTTTTTGGAGCTCCACATCTTCTGGGCACAGAACTACAGGTTTCTTGATGGCTCCGCTGTCCGCGGGCCAAGCGCTGTTGTTCTGGCTCTTTTCGAGTTCATCCAATTTGTAGTACAAGGGAGCGGCTTTGAAGATAGTGCCGGCATCCGGCTCGTCGTCCCCCGGACCGTCATCCCACGCCCGAGAATCTACCCAATCCGGCAGACGGGAGGGCGGGTCGGGAAGCTTCTTCGGCTTTTTTTCAGCCTTATACTCCTTCGGCGGATCGAGCGGCGGCGTATCCGGTAAGGCAATCTTCACGTAGTGACGATTTCCGTGAAAGAAGACAAATAATGTTGGATCCGGTGGTTGCGGCGTAAATGACCAGACCGCTTTGTAATCATCGGTCGTACTGGGCTGCGGCTTGGAGCGTGCCGCCTTGATCGCGGCCGAAATGGGCAAAGGGGCCATGCTGCTGTAGAGCAACGCCATGTTGGCGTTCAGGTGAACATCGTCGTCGCAGACAGTACAACGGGCGGGTGTTAATTGCTTGGGATCACCCATTGGGATCTATTTGAAGGGGAGGAGTGCAGCCGTCATGCCGCCGATTGAGTTCGTCGAGAATGTCTGCGATGTCTCCACTTTCATCCAATCCGCAATCGCGTTGGAATGCCCTAACCTGATGATCTAGCGGTTCCCCGGTTCCATAACCTAAGTTCTTCAATCTTTGCAGACCCGAATTTGTGTCCAATGCATCGCTGTCCGCGCCCGCCGACGCCGCGTTCGGATCCAAAAACACTTCCATCTCATACTCAAACTGGTCGTCCATTACGTCTCATCCGTTTCGTCGCCATAGGCTATAGGAAATGGTTCTTGCGGAGGGCGGCTCCAGCTCACTTTACAAGAGAGCGGCACCGTGACGTTACGGACGATAACATCGCCGTTCGCGTCTGCTTTTCCGGCTGCCAGTTGTACGCCGCCGGCCGTGACTTTGAAGGGCGCGCCCGGCAAGGCCCTTCCGAATCTATCGAAGAGTCGAATTCTGAAAATAGCGAGACCTGCTTCACAGGGTGATGACGCGTTCAAACGCTGATAGAACCGGCAGGCGAACGTGTCGCGGCTTGTTTCGAACTTTCGCCGTTCGTCAGGAAGCAGAGTGGTGCGGCGCTTCTCGCCATCAGACCAGAAGCGCGCTTTGCAGCCGGTGCCATCCTCTGTAACGCGAGGGCAGGGCCAGAGTGCGGGCGTTACGCGCGAACCCGGCTGGAACAGCAGCGACACCACTCGACGATTCGGGGCACTTTCCTCGCTGCGGCGACGTTCGTTGCCGCTTGCGTCGAAATCATGTTTCTCGTGTTGCGAAAAAAGCATGACCGGATTGAACCCGCTGCAACCTTGCCGATCGGCCTTCCCCTCGGCGTCCGAGCCGCGACCCAGGAAATCATTCGTAGGGTCCAATTTGAACTCGCCGCAAATCTTGTCCATGTATGCAAGGAACATTTTGGTTCTGCTTTGCGCGTCAGCTTGCTGAGAACTCTGGTCTGAGAGGCCAAGCGCAGCCGTAATAATGTGGATGGAATTGTCGCCCCACTTATCGGCACCAACCGGTTGGGAAAAAAGCTGCTCCCAAAGATCCGTGTTGCGGGTCAGTAAGCCATAGATCGCAGTTGCGCGGCGGCCGCTCAACTGTTTGTTTTCCTCATCTCCGCTGGCGGCATCCATATGGCCGAAAATCGACAGCGGAGGATAGACGCTGGCGTTATCCGATTGAGCGGCACCCGAGAGAGCCCGCTTGTGTTTTTCGCGCAACTTGGCCAGCAGGTCGATCTCAGCCGCAACTTCGGGCAGCAGGAATGAGGTTCCAGAATCAAAACGGACATCGTCAACCCGCCAGCACGCAACTGGAATGGGCGGAAATCCAATCTGATTGAACTGATCGTCCGTTGCTGGACCGACCAGAATAAGATTTGCATCGGGACGAGTGAGGTCGCCTGCAGCTCCGCCTTCGGAAGACATTTCAATGTGAGCTGCTGAGTCGCTCATTTTGCATCATCCTATCTCAATTCGGCTCCCTCGGCAGGTCCTAGCAGCCGTGATAACGCTTGCTCATGTAAGATCGCATATTCATATGCTGAAAGAATTTGCCTTCGAGATGGCGACCTCCTCGGTCCGTTTCGGCGCCGGCGCCACGAACGAATGCGGAGCGGATCTGGCGGAGCTCGGCGCTCGCAGTGTTCTGGTCTTTACCGATGCCGCGCTCGCGAAGCTATCGCCTGTTAGGACAGCACTGGCATCGCTCCAATCGAATGGCGTGGAGGCGCACGTATTCGACCGCGTGCACGTGGAGCCGAATTCGGAATCGATAGAAGAAGCGATCGCGTTCGCGGGGAACACTACATATGATGCGGTGCTGGCCGTAGGAGGCGGCTCGACGATCGACACAGCGAAAATCGCCAATCTGTACACGTGCTGGCCAGCCGATTTTCTCGACTACGTCAATCAGCCTATCGGCAAAGGCAAACCGGTCCCTGGCCCAGTGAAACCGCTTTTGGCAATTCCAACCACCGCGGGAACCGGAAGCGAGACGACAGGCGTCGCCATCTTCGATTACAAACCGCTCAAGGCTAAAACCGGCATTGCTCACCGCAGACTGAAGCCGTTACTCGGCATCGTCGATCCCGAGAACACAAGAACGCTGCCGCCCGCGGTTGCCGCCTCATCTGGCCTCGATGTTATCTGTCATGCCGTCGAGTCATTCACGGCCATTCCATTTAGCGAACGACCACGGCCCGAACGTCCCATTCTTCGCCCGGCCTACCAGGGATCAAATCCCATCAGCGATATCTGGAGCCTTGAGGCTTTGCGGCTCTGCGCTACCTATATCCGGCGCGCGGTCGCAGACTCCTCCGATGATGAAGCTCGCGCCGCAATGCTGCGTGCGTCCTCATACGCCGGCATCGGTTTTGGCAACGCAGGCGTGCATCTGGCACACGGCATGTCCTATCCTGTGGCCGGCTTGATCCGCGAGTGGCGCGCTCCCGGTTACAACAGCGATCATGCGATTGTGCCGCACGGGATTTCGGTGATTTTGAATGCTCCGGCAGTGTTTCGTTTTACCGCCAGCGCAAATCCCGAACGCCACCTCCGCGCCGCAGAGGTGCTGGGAGCCAATATCGAGCGAGCGCGCCCGGAGGACGCAGGCCGCATCCTTGCAGATCGCCTGATCCTGTTGATGCAAGATCTTCGAATTCCAAACGGTCTTGGGGAACTCGGATATACAAGTTCTGATATACCCGCGCTGGTGGAGGGAACGCTTCCGCAGCACAGGGTGACCAAGCTTTCGCCGCGCCCCGCGAGCGCTGAAGACCTGGCGCGTTTATTCGAAGAATCAATGAAGATCTGGTGAGCGGCGATGAAGGCGCACGACGAGCGGAACCATCCCAGTCAAAGCGAAATTCTCCTACGTCTCGTGATGTGAGCGGTTCAGTTGAGGATGGTTTATGCCGCGATTGCCTCCTGTTCGGCTGGATTTGAGGACGTTGTTTGGTTGACGGCGTCCACTTGAGCGGTCAAAGTTTTCGTTTGCTCGCGTTCGAGCTTGATTTTGTCGATGGCGACAGCGATTTTCCCCCGTTCGACCCGGTAGACATGGACCTCTTCGCAACGCTTTTCACGTTGCTCAGCCCGCTGCTGCGAAACAAAGCCACGCTCCGCTAACAATCTTTCTTTCCTTCTCTTTAGCAGTTCTGCAGAGGCGCGCGCGTAGGCACGATCATGATGCGCCTGATAGCGCATGAAGCGTTCAAGCTGGGGATCAATCACGGCTTGGCCTTCCAAGTTGCGGCGCTGCTCGTCGGTTCGACTAATGATGAAGCAACCCTCCTGCAGACGGCTGGCTCGT
>DASREJ010000293.1:0-10912 GCA_035652115.1 Bryobacteraceae bacterium | reverse complement strand
ACATGGAGATGAAATCCAGCAACGTCGCGTGGTCGACGAACTGGTTGCAGAAGATGACGTGTTCTTCGATGTTGAGCTCGCGAACGCGTGCCGTGAGCTTATCGCGATAGGCCTCGCCTTCGTTACGGACGAGATTAGGGTGCGTTGCACCCAGAATGACGTAGACGGCATCTGGGCAGGACTCGATGATCGACGGCATGGCGTCGATCACAGTCTCAATGCCTTTGCTCGGCGATAGTAGGCCAAACGTTAAAATCGTCCTTCCGACGAAGCCAAGTTTCGCCTTGCCATAATGCGGTTCGACGAAGGGGAAATCGGGTATCCCGTGTGGGATGATCTCGATTTTGCGCGCCGGCACGTTATGGACGGAGCGGAGCATCTCGTGACCCTTTTCCGCCATCACAATCACCTTCACGGAGGCATCGATGATCTGTGTCATCACCCGATGCTGCGCCTGTGTCGGCTCGGCGAGGACAGTATGCAGTGTGGTCACGATCGGCATGTCGAGCCGCGATAAAAGCTCGACGATATTCGAGCCGCCTTCTCCGCCAAAAATTCCATATTCGTGTTGAAGAGACACGACATCGAAGCGCGTTCTATTCAGGAAGTGCGCTGCATCGATGTAGTCACCGACCTCTTCGTCCTGGACCCGAAAACGCACGGCCGCCGGATAGTCGTAGCTGCGGCCAGCGTCGGTCATTACCACCACGCCTGTTTCCAAATCGAGGCGCTCCACCGAAACCGCTCGATGAAGATCGTGAGTGAAGGTTGCGATGCCGCAGCGCCGAGGAAGGTGATTGCCAATAAACGCAACCCTCTGGAATGCGCTCATTGGACTGTGTCCGCGTCAGCACATCTCAGCAACTTTGGAACGTCGCCGCCGGTACATGCGAGGAGAGCCACAAGGCCTGTCTTTCCGGAGTGAATGTTGATGCGATCCGACTGCAGGAAGATGGCATCTCCGACATCCATGCCGAACGGACCGGCGCGGCCGCTTCCGCTTATCACGAGCAGCCAAGTTTCTCTTTCTGCTTCCAGACGCCAGATGGAATTCGAAGCAAGATCGATCCGTTCGAATGTGAAATGCGAGTTTGACGTAAGGAGCGCGCGCTCGGCACTAAGCCTTGTCGGCGGCCCACCAAAATCGGCAGGCCTGGCGTTCGCCACCGCAATTGCATCGTTAATGTGAAGTTCGCGCCCTCGACCGTGATCAAAAAGACGAAAAGTCGCGTCACCACGTTGCTGAATTTCCGCGATCACGAGACCGGCGCCAATTGCGTGAATCGTTCCCGCAGGGACAAAAATGCTGTCGCCGGCATGTACCGGCTGCCACACCACAAGATCAGAAATCGAGCCATCGTCCACGGCTTGGCGCAGTTGCCTTGAGGTGAAGCGTCGTGTCAACCCGAGTGCAACCTTGGCATCAGTCTGCGCACTCAGAACATACCAGGCTTCGGTCTTGCCGTTCGCAAATCCCATGGAGCGAGCGTAGACATCGTCGGGATGAACCTGGATAGAGAGAGGCTCACTCGTGAAGAGAAGCTTCAGCAGAAGCCGGGGTGCGCGCGCATCCGGGGTGGAACGCTCGTACCAGATTTCACCGATGGCAGGACCGTTATGGGAAGTGCCGTTCCAGGGGCACTGCTCCGCAACGCCCCAAGGTTTAGGTAACGCATGCGCGCGCGCATGTTCAATCGTCATAAACCTCGCCTAAATGTCGGCCGAAAGAGGTTATCGCCGGCAAGCGGCGTGCATTTGCGCATTTCGCGACTGTGCCGGTATCGGATGCAGCGGGGTGCAGATGGCACGGCGCTGGAATAGGTGACGAAGAAATCGAAACAAATCGATCGCGGGGCCGAATTGCTGCCGTCAACGCAAATTGGGCGCGAACTCGCTGATTTCAAGGCCCAACTGTACCACACGTGCAAATCTAGAAGTTATTGATTGGGTGTGCGTTGGCCGCTAGGTATCTAACACCATATCGGTGGCTGCACGTAGTCTCCAGCACCCGACGCGACCAGGTGATGCACGACAATCGCAAAAGCTCCTAATTGTTTTGTGGGATCACCCTAAACTGACTCGTCCGCTACTTCCAAATAACGCTGGACTTTAGGGAGAATAAAGCCCAGCGTCGTTAACGAAGTGTCTGCTGCGTCGCTCCCTTGGAGGAGGCAATGGCCGACAATTCAAGCAAACTCGACCAAATCAGAAATTTACGCGAAGCACGAGCACTCGCGGCGGAGCGAGTCAGCATCGAAACGGAAGCCGATCTGTCGGGTGATAAAATCCCCGCTGCGTCGGAAAAGGCATTTCAAACCGAAGCTTCATAGCGGCAGCAAAAGGATATTTGCGATGGCAAAAGGCAACGATAAGAAACCTAAGGCCGACAAGAACAGGGCAAAGGTCGCTGTTTCGGCTTACAAGATCGCGCAGGCCGCAGGCAAAGCTCCGGACAGCCCGTTCGCTAAGAAGCCTGCTCGATAGCAGTTACTCTGAGCCCGCAAGACTGGATCGCTTTTGGTTAGAGTCTCTGGCGCTGTGTCCCGGCTGGGAGGAGCGCAGGACAATGAAGGCTTCGAGGTTTTCAGACGCCCAGAAGGCGCTCATTTTGAAGCAGGGCCGATCAACCAAAAGAAGACCCGGCGCATCTATCGTGAGTTAGGCCTTCAATTGCGCAACAAAACGCAAGCTTCGTGACGATCGTCGTCCGGCAAACTCGCGACGATGCCAAAGTGAATGCGTTCAATTACATCGAGCGCTTCTGCAATTCAAAACGCAGGTACTCGATGATCGCATATCTGAGCCCTATAGAGTTCGAGCGAAAGTCTGCTTAACCAATGGCGCTTTTTTGAGTCATCTTATTATCGCGCGATTGTCGAGTTCGGCGCGCATCTTAATTCGGGGGACCATTTGGGAGCCTGAGTATTTTTCAACACAGCCTAAGCAACTAATAAGCGTATTGGTCGAAGGGCAGAAAGTATCCTTCGATTTGATCGCCGATCAAAGGAACGGCAAGTCATCGGCTGATAATCTCCGGGTCGTGTAACGGTCGGTCGGCCATAGCGCCAGACCACGGATGTACTGGTAGGGCTATGTGGTATGGTTTTGCGCGAAAGGAAATCTCGCTTTAGCTCAACCATGCCTGCGTCTTAATTGGAGGTTACCAGTTGTTTCGATTCGTGCGCGATTCCCAAGCTGGACTCTGAAGATGAATGACAGTGAGACTCGCAATTGGACCAAGATCCTAAGCGTTTATCGCGGCCCGAATCCTGGTCGCAGCGCGGCTGAACTTTGCGTCACGCTGTTTCCATTAGTTATCCTCTGGATCGGCGCCTGGACAACTTTGCAAATTGGCTATTGGGTGTCGCTGCTCATTGCCATCCCCGCTGCCGCGTTCCTGGTTCGTCTCTTCATGATCCAGCATGATTGCGGTCACGGCTCTTTTTTCCGGCGGCAATGGACGAACGATTGGGTGGGCCGCGCGATCGGCATTCTCACATTGACGCCATATGACTTCTGGCGGCGCACCCATGCAATGCATCACGCAAGTTCGGGGAATCTCGACCGCCGGGGGATGGGCGACATAGAAACCCTGACTGTCGAGGAATATTTCTCGCGATCGCGATCGGGGCGGTTAAGATACCGATTGTATCGACATCCTCTCGTCATGTTCGGAGTTGGCCCTGCTTATCTTTTCTTCCTTCAGCATCGATTGCCTGTTGGTCTGATGCGCGCCGGCTGGCAACCGTGGCTCAGTACCATGTTCACCAACGCTGCGGTGGCCGTCGCCGCTTCGGTTGTGATCTATTTTATCGGATTGTGGCCGTTCTTGTTGGTTCACTTGCCGATTACGCTTTTAGCTGCATCAATCGGCGTATGGCTCTTTTACGTGCAACATCAGTTTGAAAAAACGTCCTGGAGCAAGGATACTGACTGGAGCATGTCCGAGGCGGCACTACACGGCTCATCACACTACGATCTACCGCCCGTCTTGCGGTGGTTGACCGCCAATATTGGCATCCATCATGTCCATCACCTTTGCAGCCGAATTCCGTATTATCGCCTTCCTACAATCCTTCGCCGCTATCCAGAATTTGGCCGAATAGGTCGCATCAGTCTGGTCGGGAGTCTGCGCTGCGTGCGTTTGGTCCTGTGGGATGAGCAGCAACGACGCCTTGTTTCGTTTCGCGAAGCGATTGTGATTCGGAGCCCAGTTGCTGCCTGATCGCAGGGCAACGACGTTCATTTGGCTATGTTTATCGTTTCTTAAGCGCTTTCATTGCACACTGCCGAGCTCACCGAAGTTTTCGATCGTGGCATCATTGGTCAGCCGATGAACTCAGGCGACCATTCCCAACGGGCGACATGATTTATGAGGAAAGCTGTCCCATCGTCCATGTTTGCGGAAGTGGAACAGACTCGTTTGTCTGCGCTCCGAACCTGGATTCTCGATTGTGCGGTCACTCAGATTCAAATGACAGAGCGACAATTTTGGAATTTTGTTCACACCCAACCGCTAGCAGAAAAGCCGTGGTCCACATTTATGGGTCGTCAGATTGTTGTGCCGGACATGCCAGAAACTGCGCAGAAGTCGCTGGGTCTTACCGACAGGACTGGCCCAGGCGTGATATAGGCCATCGATCGTTCGGATCGGTGCAACCACGACATAGCGCAGTAGTGCCGATTCCCCTCTTGCCGCACTTATTTCCCCTTTATAAAACTAAATCGCTCTTTTCGAATCTGCTCGCGCTTGGCTATCGCTGGATTCTGCGAATCGCTGTTCGGGTTTGGCCGTAGTTGCCAATTTGTGAGAGCGCGCGATCGAAGTAAGTCCGATGCCGACGCGCTCCCGTGGTCCTGTTCCCGTGCGAAACTGGCAGTGCTATTTAGAGAAATCGTTTGATCGCAATACCAAGGTTCGATTGGTCCTCTGTCCTTCAGAAAATTTACGCGATGAGCGCTCTTCAATCACTTCGCGCAACCGCAAAAACTGATCCACGCGCTGATCTGCCTTTATCTCACGTTTGCCCTCGAGAGCGTCCATTGCTTCGGTGCTAATCGCACATGAAATTATGACGCCGTCATTCAACATCGTGAATTCAACGACCATGCGGTCAAAGTCGTAGCCGCGAACCTCGCCTCGCTGCAGCATCATCCAACTTTCGCAATTAAGGGACGTTGTGGGTCCCAGCGGCGACTGCAAAAATACAATTGCACATGTATGCCGATACCCTAACTTAACCTCAGCGTCGCTAGATCGTCAGTAAATAGATCGGCGATTTTCCCATCGTGTCATGCTGGCGTCGCGAAGTTACCTTCTGTCGCGGCCAGATTGGCAGATCGGCCGGCGCCCCTTGTTGCGAATGAACGCCACGATCTGCGCCACCGCCGCATCGGATCCGTATTTCGCCAAGGTATCCTCAAGGCGCTGCGCCATCGTATCCTTCCCAAAAAACAGCAAGCGATATGCCCCGCGGACCGCGCGGATACTTTCAGGCGAGAACTTTCTCCGCCGCATTCCGACGACATTAATTCCGCTCAACCGCGCAAAAGAGCCCGCAACGAGACCAAACTGGATAATGTCCTCGCGCACACCAGATGCGCCGCCGACCATCGCATGCGAGCCGATCCGAGTATGTTGGTGCACTCCGGACAAGGCGCCGATGAAAACGTGGTCACCGACAACGCAGTGGCCGCCTAACCCCACGCTATTGGCGAGCACGACATCATGGCCCACGTGGCAATCGTGACCGACGTGGCAGTTGGCCATGAACAACCCGCGGTCCTTTACCTCGGTCACGCCACCGCCATCCTCAGTGCCGGTACTCATCGTTACGTTCTGGCGAATGTCACAATCCACACCGATAATTAGGCGCGTCGCGCCTCCGTGATAGCTTGCGGATTGCGGCCGCTCACCAAGGGATGCGAAGGGGCTGATCGTGGTCCGTGCACCGATCGTGGTGTGGCCAGTGACATGAACATGGCTCGCGAGGTTGCAATCGTCGCCGATCACGACGTTGCCACCAATAACGCTGTACGCGCCAACGGTAACACGTTTTCCAATCATCGCGCCTGGTTCAATCTGGGCGGTACTATGGATCGATGCAGTCTTATACGCGACGCTCAATGCCGGCATTAGTGTCTCCTGCCAGGAAGCTTACCGCGGGATCGGCCATCAAAGGTCCGGGAACACCACGCCAAATTCGAGAATTATCGGGAAGTCCGCAAACTCATAACTAATACGGCCGTGCTCAGAATAAGCGCCGTTGCAAAACCAACAATTAATAGCAGTGACATTTCTTCGTCGACATAGAGCATTAAGTCCGTGAAAACGCGCATCAATAAGTGTCCTTGTCTGTTTGTAGAAAACAACGCGTTAGTTTTCGGATTCGGGATGGTCGGCGTGGACCACTTTGCTTGCTGCTATCTTCGCCGCCTTCTCGGCAGCTTCAATGGCGGTTGATCTACTAGCCAACTCAGTAGAATTTGGTGTTTGATTTGGATGACGGGCGGAATAGGAAGCTTACGGCCAAATCTGCAACTGCCTACCATTGCGGCACGATAGCGAACATAATGAGTAGGACGACCACCAGAGGAATTATGACCGGGGGCACCAGCCAAGTTGCTATTCGGTGGTTTTCGTTCACTTTGGTTCCTTTTCGTATTGATTATTCATTTTCCGCAAAGTGCGAAAGGAGCGAAATCATCGAGCGCCGCTGCGATCAGCTTTTTCTGCCATGGATCATCGGCAGCGGACGTTGCTGCGAATAAGGAGATAAGATAACGCGCTTTCTCCGCGGCCTCTTCCCAGGTCGCGGCGGGGGCGGCTACGAGACGTAGGCAAGCTCGTTGTGGCGTTCGCGCAGTAAAATTCTCGTTGGCCTTAACCTCCGCCAATAGCCGCCGGATGCCAGTTGCTTTTTGTGCGGCCATCCCACGATGCTGGTCGAGGCTGATGGTCTTGTCGGTCATTCAAGATACCAGGTCGACACCGACTCATTTCAGGCCATTGAGCATCTTGGCGCAGGCGTCGGCCACAGAAGAATCGGTCGATCTGCTTCCGGTAGCATTCGTCCACCCGCCTTTCTCGATAAAACTTCCTTGCTGCCACGTGCTGGTCTTTCTTAATTCCGCCAAATTGGCTTCTGCATTCGCGGCTTGCTGGAATTTCTCAACGCAAATAGGCGCAAGCGCGGCAACGACTGCGGTATTGGCGCGCGTGTCTGCCATTTGTTTGGCGGTGCTTGCCAATGTCCATCCGCCCCAGTTGAAGCCGATGACGCACGTGGCGATAAAGCCAACGAACGCGCCCTGCAGCAGGCGTTTCAGCGAATCTCCTTGCAGTACCGATGGCATTTGCACGGTATTTCCTTTCGCTCGACGTGTTTGGAGCGACTAACGACACCCGCTTGGGTTCCGTCCGCAATTGGATCATAAGTTGGATTGGAGGCCCGGCCGCCTTGTGATGGCGTTTCGGTCGCAAACACGCTGCGCCTATTCGGTCCGAAAGTCCATGCTTATATTGGATCACCTTGGTTACGTGGAACTCGCGATTATATTTTCGCGCACCTCTGACATCTGACGGAACGGGCCTTATAATCCTTCCGAACAGAAGCCGTCGTCTCCCGCCACACAGGCGCAACCGCAGCAGAACAGGGCGATAACAAGCCCGCGACCGAGAAACCTGCGCAGCAACAGAAGTGATCCGCGGGGGCCCGGCGATGTGCCGAGCCTTTACTCTTTTCGAATCAAAATAGAAGCAGCCTCCGATTGGTATGAGGCAAATCGCATGTCTCACGAGGTTCAGGCAACAAACTGCGCCCGTAAGCAGGCTCAACTGGAAAAGTTGGACCTCACCAATTTTAACTATGGCGCGGGCTAACTTGAGGCCGTCCATCGATTGCAACCAACGGCACGCGGCTGTAGATTATCCATGCTGGGTTCGTTTGTTGTCATGGGCGGAAGCCCTGTCCTGATTAATCGTACCTATAGGCGACTCGGCGTGCGTTCAGCCTGCGACGGTGGGGGTCGTCATGGGAAGAACTGCAATCCAGAAAATCCAGCGCGGCATTTGCGCGCCTCATTCCCTTTTCCTTCATTCAGCTCGTGCACGTAGCCACGGTTTGCCGTCGCCGATTTGCGCGCTGCCTCTGCGGAAACAAGGATTCTAAAACATGGCCAGGATCGTATCAAAGAGCGGCAATGCGGATATCGACGGGCTCTTGTGGGGATACAAATGGGATACGGTCAACCTAACCTATTCGTTTCCGACCACTACTTCCGGTGCCTATGCGGAATATTTTGCGGGCATTGTTGGATTGGAAAGTCTCAATCCTGCACAACAAGCAGCAGTTCGCAAAATTATTGACAACTACAACAGCGTCTGCGGCCTGAATATTACACCTGGCGGGCCCGATGCTGATCTTCGTTTTGCCGAAGCCTCGACCGTTGACTATGGGGGTATCGACACGCGAGGCCCACACATCCCCGGAGGTGGAACCGCAGAAAGTAACCCGCCCGACCCGTTCCTATTCAACGAATACCAGATAGGCGATTCTTGGTTCAGCCACGGAAAGTATGAAACCCCTACCGTCGGCAGCTTTCAATATTCTGCTGGGTTTATGCACGAGCTCGGCCACGCCTTGGGATTAAAGCACGGTCACATGGCGCAAGATGCCCACGGCGAAAATTTCCCCACTTTGCCCGACGAACACAACTCATACGAATATTCCGTGATGACGTATCACCAGTATGTTGGTGATTTCACTGCCGGCGACAATGCACCTGACCATCCGCAGACTTTGATGCAGGACGATATTGCGGCCCTGCAGTGGCTTTACGGTGCTGATTACGGAACGAACTTTGGACCGACCAACTACACGTGGAACAGAAATGGCGACTTGCTAATCAACGGCGTTGCGCAAGGCCTCACGACAGCACATCGAAACATTTTTTTGACCGTGTGGGACGGCGGTGGCGAAGATACTTATGACTTTTCAACTTTCAGCATCAATCTGAAAATCGATCTCAACCCCGGCGCATGGAGTACTGTCGCCGTGCGCCCGGATCTCGGCGACGGACACCGGGCTATCGGCAACATCGCGAACGCACTGGCCGATCCAAATAATCCATTGGAAACTGCGTCGTTCATCGATAACGCCAACGGCGGTCGCCGTGATGACGAGATCACGGGCAATACTATTAACAATAAGCTGAATGGCGGCGGAGGAATCGACACTATCAATGGCGGGGACGGTGCTGACACTCTCAACGGCGGGGCTGGCAATGACAAGGTGTTCGGAGGAACGGGGGATGACACGATCGTTATTACCGGGCGAGAGGCGGTACTGGATCAATTTAGCGGGGAAGGCGGATTTGATAAGATTTCCGTCATCGGTACTACGAGCGTTACGTTAGCCGCATTCGACGCTAGCGCGGTGTCGATTGAAGAGTGGAATGGTAATGCTGCGGGCGTTGTCGGCGATGCCGCAAATAATGTCTTTGATTTTAGCGGTCTCGAACTCATTTCGGGGTCGGGTATTGGCTTTATCGACGGTTCAAGAGGCAACGACAACATAATTGGATCGGACTTTGCGGACGACTTGCGCGGTGGAGTCGGGAACGACGTGCTTAGCGGTGGTGACGGCAATGACCTGCTCAATGGAGGAGCTGGAAACGATACTTTGATCGGGGGCGCAGACGGCGACACGCTCGTCGGTGGGGGCGGGATAGATACCCTGAGCTATATCACCTCCGACGACGGCGTAACCGTCCAACTGCGGGGATCGTTGAATGCAATCACTAGCGGAGGCGACGCAAATGGCGATGTCGCAAGTCAGTTTCAGAACGTCACTGGATCCAACTATGGCGACGTCCTAACTGGCGATGTCAATGCCAACCTCCTCAGCGGTCTGGACGGTGATGACATGCTAGATGGCGGCGCGGGCAACGACACAATGTTGGGCGGGAATGGCGACGATACATTTATTGTCGACGCGATCGGGGACGTGGTTTCGGAGAATCTAAATCAAGGCAATGACAGCGTATTTTCGAGCGTCACCTACAGCCTGACCGACAACGTCGAAAATCTTTTCTTGGAAGGCACGGCCGCCATTAATGGCACAGGCAACAAGCTAGCCAATTATATTGAAGGCAACGACGCCTCGAATATGCGGGCGGCGATGGAAGCGACATTCTTGTCGGCGGTAAGGGCAACGATGTCTTGGATGGCGGCGCCGGCGACGACGAGCTCGATGGAGGCGATGGCAAATATGACATCGCGTCCTACGCCTCCTCCAAATCCGCAGTTACAATCAATCTCGCCGATTTGTCGGCCAACACGGGCGATGCGCTCGGAGATACTTACGATTCCATTGAACTCTTCGCCGGGAGCAATTTTGCTGACACAATCATAGGCAGTGATTCAGACATCAATATTTTGATTGGCGGCGGCGGCGGAGACCACCTGATCGGCGGAGCATTTCTTGATTCCGCCGCCTACATTTTGTCGACCCAAGGAATTGTAGCAAATCTCAAGAACCCAGGAAGCAACACCGGCGAGGCGGCTGGTGATACCTACAGTTCGATCGAGGGTCTGATCGGATCCAACTTCAACGACACGCTCGTTGGAGACGATAACGATAATGTTCTGGCTGGTGGGCTGGGGGCAGACACTCTGAACGGAGGCCTGGGGATGGACTTGGCCGCCTATCTCCGGGCAACTTGGCCAATAGTCGCAAGCCTGGGCAGTCCGAGCATCAACACGGGCGAAGCCAGAGGGGATGTCTACGTTTCGATCGAGGGGCTGGTCGGTAGCGACTTCGGCGACACGTTGATCGGGGACGCGGGCAAGAACGTGTTTTTTGGTGGTCTCGGAGGCGATCATTTTGATGGGGCCGGCGGCGACGACGCG